>JAIEQO010000254.1 GCA_019747655.1 Gemmataceae bacterium
GATTCCCTCCCGCAACAACGGCTTGCGGGAACATAGTAGGGAATCAACGCCATCCGGTATCACGCCCCCCGCTCGCCGATGATCGGTATGTCACGCCGTCGTCAGCACCATCCGGCCGTCGCCGGCGGCCGGCAGGTGGCCGGCCTTCTCCAGCCGGTTGGCCTCCTCCCGGACGGCCTCGAATCCGTCCCGCAGGGTGGCCAGAACCTTCCGGGCGTCGGCCACCCGGTCCGGGTCCGGCCGGCGGAGCCGGTCGGCCACGAACTCGAACAGCCGCAGCAGGTTCGGGCCGGTCTCCGGGCTGACCGCCGGGCGGACTCCGGCGGCCAGCTCGGAGACGATCAGTTGCACCTTCGCCAGCTCGGGGACGGCGGCCGGGGTGTCCTTCGCCCGGAGGGCGACGGCCGCCCGGTCGAGCCGGTCCAGGGCCTTGTCGTACAGGGCCAGGACCATCTCGATCCGGGTCCAGCCGGCGACCGTCTCCTGCGGCCGGTAAGCGCGGTACGGGTTCATGCGGGCGGCCTGCCTGGGGGTTAGCGGTTCGAGGTCGGGGTCGCCGTCAGGGCGGCGAGCTGGGTCTGGAGGCCCTTCAGGTTGTTCACCGCCGACTCCATCGCGGCGAACCGCCGGGTCAGCTCCTCCTTCTTCGACTCCATCAGGTCGTTCTGCTTGGTGATGCTGGCGTCGAAGTCGGCGATGGTCTTCTGGTACGTCTCGGTGATCCCCTTGAACCGGCCGGCGGCCGGGTCGAGGTACTGGCCCAGGACCTCGGCCAGCCGCCCGGCCAGCCCCTGGGTGACGGTCAGGTCGGCCGCCGGCGGGCCGGCGGCGGTGGCCTTCACGACCAGCCCGGCCGTGTGGCCGTTCCCGGCCATCCCGGTGAGCGTCTGGCCGTTCCCGGCGGCCGGCTCCTCGGCCCCGTTGACCACGAACTTCCCGGCCACGTCGGCCCCGGCCGCCACCTCGGTCCCGGCGAACCCGAGCGGGGCGAGCTGGGTCCCGCCGGTGATCTCGACCCGGGAGGCGGCCCCGTACTGCTGGCTGGTGATGGTCAGCCGGCCGGTGCCGTCCACCCCGACGGCCACCTGCGGGCCGCCGGCCGCCTGGGCGGCGTTGATCTTCTGCTGGATCAGGGCGGCCACCTGTTCCGGGGTGTACGTCCCCGGCTCGATGGTGATCCCGACCGCGGCCAGGCCGTTGAGCTTGAGCGACAGGGCGGTGTTCGGCGGGTTGATCGTCACCAGCCCGGTCCCGCCGTTCGTGACGAGCGGGCTCGACGCCGTCACCGTCGCCCGGGTGGCGGCGGCCGTCACCATCACCTGGTACGGGGTCGCCCCGGACGGGACCGTCTTGTCCGACCCGGCCACGAACGCCACCCCCGGGCCGGACGACCCGGTCAGCCCGAACAGCCGCTTCACGTCGGCCGGGGTCGTCCCGTTCTGGCCGCTCAGGGCCTGGTTCAGCTTGGCCGAGTCGAGGTTCAGCTTGCCGTTGCCGTCGAACGAAAGGCCGACCGCGGACAGCCGGTTGACCGACCCGGTCAGCCCGGGGACGGCGGCCGACAGGGCGGCCGAGAGGTCGTCGGCGAGCTGGGCGGCGTCCCGGTTGCCCAGCAGCACCCCGCCGGTCTTGGTGTCGGCGTTGAACCCGGACTGGTCGCGGATGAAGTCCTGGACCGCGTTGTACGAGGCGACGAAATCCGTCACCGACTTGGCGGCCGCGGCGGTGTCGTGGGCGACCGTCACCGTGACCGGCCCGGACGAGGTCTTGAGCAGGTTCAGGGTGACGCCGGGGACCAGCCCGTCCACCCGGTTGGTCGCGCTCTTGACCACGTTCAGCGGGTCCGACCCGATCTGGACGGTGGCGTCGGCGGCCGCCTGGTACGTCTTGACCGTCGGGTCGATCGCCGCCCCGGTGCCGGTCGTGAGGTTGTTGGTGACGGCGACGGTGTTGGCCGCCCCGGTCTTGGTGGCGGTCAGGACCAGCCGGTACGGGGTGCCGCCGGACCCGTCGTTGAGGACGGACGCCCGGACCTCCCCGCCGGCCGCGTTGATCGAGTCGGCGAGGCCCTGGAGGGTGTTGTTTCGGCCGTCCACGGTCACGGTGGTCGCGGCCCCGGCCCCGACCTTGAGGGTGATCGTGCCTTCCTTGATCTGGGCGTTCGGGTCGGCGAACCCGGCCGACGTAACCTGGTGGGCCTGGGCCAGGGCGGTGACGGTGAACGAGTAGGTGCCGGGGGCGGCGGCGGTGCCGGCGGCGGCGGTCAGGACGGCCGGGTCGGAGGCGGTGGCGGTCCGCCCGTCGAACGCCCCGCCGGCCGCCCGGGCCAGCCCGGCGGTCTTGGCCTGGAGGTCGAACAGCTTCCCCTGGAGGGCGGCGAAGGTGGTCTGCTTGGTGACGACGTCGGCCTGGCGGGCCTTCAGGGTGTCGACCCGCTGCTGGTTGAGCTTGGTCAGCCCGGCGATCAGGGTGTCGGTGTTGATGCCGGTGGCCAGCCCGCTAAAGGTCAGCCCGTTGGTGTTCAGCCCGGTAATGGTGGCCACGGAAGGTCCCGGGGTTGGGGTGGTCTGGGATACGGGGGCGGCCCGCGGGCGGTCCCGCGGGCCTTTGTCATCAGTGAGCAGTCACCAGTGAGCAGTCATCAGTGAGCAGTCACCTGGAACTGGTCACTGCTCACTGATGACTGCTCACTGCCGACTGGTCACTAGCTCCGCAGCAGCCCGGCCACGAGGGTGGTGAGCTGGTTGGCGTTCCCGAGGACGGTGGCCCCGGCCTGCATCTGGGTCTGGAGCTTGGTGAACGTGGCGATCTCGTTGGCGAAGTCGGTGTCCCGGATGACCGACTCGGCCGCCGTCGTGTTCTCCAGGGTGGCCCGGAGGTTGGTGGCGGTCGACTCCAGGGTGTTGGCCTGGAACGCCCCGAGCTTGCCCCGCAGGCTGGACACGTCGGCGATCGCCTGGTCGACCACCTTGATCGCGTCCTGGGCGTCGGCCGTCG
>JAIEQO010000196.1 GCA_019747655.1 Gemmataceae bacterium
GGCCGAGCCGGCGATCGCCGGCTCGGCCGGAGCCTCGCCCTACCGGTTCGACCCTTTCCGAACGGTTTCTGAGTTCCCCATTACAGATACCGAGCGAACCCCCTCGCGGTGGCCACCTGAGCGGGAGTAAGGCGCTTCGACTTCTCAACCCCGTCGACCACATCGGGCGGGCCGAACATCAGGTTGACACGCCCCTCGGGCGTGGCCGCGGTCGTGTGATTCCCATCGTTCAGGATGACATGACCTAGCTCGTGGGCCGCCACCACGAAGTCACGCGGGGTGCCGGTATCCGAGATGCCGACGGCGTTCTTGGTAACGATAATCACGTTCGGTTGCAGCAGCTTCTTGGCCTCGGCGAAGGCGGCCCAAAACGACTCCCCGCGACTGCCGGGAGGTGGCGCCAACGACGGAACGATGAACATGTCCACGGTCATGGGGTCGCCGTCCGCCAGCGCATCGATCAGGGCCCGCTCCTCGCGGGTCAGTTTCGGGGCATACTCGTCGAGCCCATCTGCCAGGTTCACCGCGAAGTCGTACGCCCCGTTAGGATTGTACGCGCGGTCGGTGAACGGCTCCGAAGCTTCGCCCTTGGTGTGCAGGCCGTCCCCGTTCACGTCGTTGAAGTCGAATCTCCCGTTCCCACCGCCGGCAGCCGGAGTGGCGGGATTCGCATCGTGGTCGAAGCCGACGTCCTGGAACGCCTCGGCCGCCGGCGGGTCCGCGACCGGAACATCTTGGACCGGGGCGGGCTTGTCCAGGTAGACGCGGATGTTCGCCTGGGCCCACGCCACGTTCATGAGGGCGAAGTCCTCGTACACCTCCGACGCCGCCACCACAGGGGTTCCTCCCGCCCCGGCGACGGTCTTGAGAATCGTCGGGCGGACCAGCACCGCCTTGATGTCGTGGCCGATGTCGATCTGACCACCCACCCCGGCCACGCCCGCGGCCGGAGCGGCCCCGGTCGCCGGGTCGTACCGGACCTCAACCTTGCCGCCCAGGAGGACTCGCAGCGGGTCGCTCGTGAGCTTGGCCGGCTTGAAGACGTTCAGCGTCGGGTCCTTCGCCGCCCCGTCGGCCACCCCGCCGGCCGCGAACTCGTCGTCGGCCTTGTTCGACACCAGCACCAGCGGCTGGGAGCGGAAGTTGCCCGACCCGGCGACCACCTCCTCGAACTCGGCGTTCGGGATCAGGTCGGCTTGCCCCCCGTCGATGTCCAGGGTGCGGATCGCCGCCGTGATTTTCGCCTTGACCCCGCCCTGACCCTTACGCCCCGGGTCCGAGATGGTGGCATAGAACCGTTGTGCGTCCGTGGTGTGGAAGTCGGACCGGGCGACCGGGCCCGCGGCGAACGCCCCCGTCCACATCGACACGTCCGCATAGGTAGCGGCGGTGGTCGCGTCCGCTTGAAGGAACGTCACCGTCGGGACCGGGTCGTTGTCCGCGATGAACACCGACGCGGACGCCGGGGCGCCGACGGCGTACCACGTCCTGGCCGCGAGGTCGACGCGGACCTCCTCGGTCGGCTCGTAGGTCGTGTCGTTGACCACGCCGACCGTCACGTCTTTGTATGCCGCCCCGGCCGGGATCGTCACCGCCCCCGGGAGGGCCGCGTAGTCGTCCGTGGGCGTCGCCATGTTCGGCCCGACCGTGAGCACGGTGTAGTTGACCGTCAGGGCGGCCGCCGTGCCGCCGGTCCGGCTGAACCGGAACACCCCGTCGGCCCCGCCCTCGGCAGCGCCGCTGATCCGGGTGACGGTCACGACCGGGGCCGGGTCGTTGTCCACGATCGTCACGGTCGCGGACAGCCCGATCGGGGCGAGGGCCGCGGCCGCGTCGGGGTCCGCGGTCGCGCCGGCGGCCTGGGAGGCCGGGGGGATGCCCCCGCCGACCGTCACCGTCACCGTCTCGGCCGGGTCGTAGGTCGTGTCGTTTACCGCCGCCACCGGCACGTCCACCGTCGCCTGACCGGCCGGGAACGTCGCGGACCCGGACAGGGCCGCGTAGTCGGCCGCCGGGGTGGCCGTCCCGGACACCCCGTAGGTGAACGTCAGGGCCTGGGTGGTGACCCCGTCACGGGTGAACCGGAAGGCCCCGGCCGCCCCGCCCTCGTAGGCGTCGGACACCCGGGCGACGGACACGGCCGGGATGTCCCGGCCCTCCAGCCGCTCGGCGGACAACCTCGTGGGGCGGTGCTTGGTCGGGGTCGGGCGGGGGGAGACGGTGCGAACGGCGCGGCGGGCCCAGCCAGTGAGCAAGGAAGTCATGAACGTCCTGTCAGTATCGATCGGGGTGACGGCGATGGGCTTCCACTCCGACGGTGCCCGCCCCGCCGCGGATTCGCCGGTTCTCGATTTCTTCCGCGAACCTCGTCCCCAAACCCTATCCGGCGGTGGTAAGAATGCGGGAACGACGGCACCCCCGGCCGGGTCTCCCGCGGCCGGGGGCGGTGCGTTATCGATCAACCGCCGCCGAGGGCTACTCGGGCAGCGGGGGGATGTCGGCCGGGCGGGCGGCCGCCGCGAACGCCGCCGGGGCGGGGCCGAAGGCCGGGACGGCTTGGGCGATGTAGCCGACCGGGTAGTAGCAGCCGGCCGGGGCGAACCAGTAGTAGTAGCCGAGCGTGTACGGGCACCAGTAGCAGACGCAGCCGTACTTCGGCCAGTAGCACTGGTACGTCCAGTGGCGGTGGGCCAGCCCGGGGTAGAAGAACCCGCCGCCGAACGCCTTGCCGTAGGTCAGGTGGTAGTTGGCCACCGGGACCGGGGCGACGAACCCCTTCGCACCGAAGAAGCCGGGGGACGCCCGGAACACGTTCACCGGGCCGGGGGCGTAGACGTTCGCCTTCGCCGTGTTGAACACGGTCACGTTCGCGTTCGTCGGGGCGTATACCGCGGTCTTGGTCGGGGCGAACACGGTCGGCTTGGGCGGGGCGAAGGCGGGGCCGCTGTAGGCCTTCACCCCGCCGCCGGCGAACTTGGCCCCGGCGGTCGGGGCCGGCGG
>JAIEQO010000467.1 GCA_019747655.1 Gemmataceae bacterium
GGCCCCGGCGACCCGCGAAGGTCGCCGGGGCCGCCCCCGGTCGGTTTCCGCCGCCGGCCGCTACCCGCCCGCCCGGGCCGGGTCTTCCCGGAACCGGTAGCCGACCCCGCGGACGGTCTCGACCAGGTCGGTCGCCCCGCCGGCCTTGGTCAGCTTCTGCCGGAGCGTCTTGACGTGGACGTCGATCGTCCGCTCGAGGACGACCGACCCCTCCCCGATGGCCGCGTCCATCAGCTGGTGGCGGTTGAACGCCCGGCCGGGCTGGCGGAGCAGGCACAACAGCAGCTTGAACTCGGTCGGGGTCAGGTCGACCGGCTCCCCGCCGACCGACACCTTGTGCCGGACCCGGTCGATCTTGACCCCGGCGTGCTCGATCACGTCCCCCGGCTCCCCGCCCCCGTCCACCCGCCGGAGCAGCGCCTTCACCTGCTGGAGCAGGACCTTGTTGCTGAACGGCTTGGTGACGTACAGGTCGGCCCCCTTGGCGTACCCCTCGATCTGGTCCGGCTCCTCGGCCCGGGCGGTGAGCATGATGATCGGCAGGTCCCGGGTCCGCTCCCCGGTCCGCAGCTCCCGGCAGACCTCCAGCCCCGAGAGGGTCGGGAGCATCACGTCCAACAGGACCACGTCCGGCAGGAGGGTCTGGGCCTTCCGCAGCCCCTCCACCCCGTCGTGGGCGACCACCGGCTCGTACCCCTCCCGGCGGAAGTACCATGACAGGGTCTGGGTCAGGCCGCGCTCGTCCTCGACGATCAGGATGCGGGGCTGGGCCATGCTCCCTCCGGAAAGTGTGAGTGTGAGTGGCTAGTGTGAGGAAAGCCGGCGGCCCGGGTCTTCACTCACACTCACACTAGCCACTCACACTTCCCGTCAGCCGAAGCGGCCGGTGATGTAGTCCTCGGTCTGCTTCTCGGCCGGGCGGGTGAACACCCGGTCGGTCGGCCCGGCCTCGACCAGCCGGCCCTCGAAGAAGAAGGCGGTGGCGTCCGACACCCGGGCGGCCTGCTGCATGTTGTGGGTGACGATGACGATCGTGTACTGCCGCCGCAGCTCCCCGATCAGGTCCTCGATCGCCTGGGTGCTCTTCGGGTCCAGGGCGCTGGCCGGCTCGTCCATCAGGAGCACCTCCGGGTCGGTGGCCAGGGCCCGGGCGATGCACAGCCGCTGCTGCTGCCCGCCGGACAGCTCCAGGGCGCTGGCGGTCAGCCGGTCCTTGACCTCCGGCCACAGGGCGGCTTGCTTCAGGCACCGCTCGGCCAGGAACCGCAGCCGGTCCTTGTCCCGGACCCCGGCCACCCGGGGGCCGTAGGCGACGTTCTCGAAGACCGACTTGGGGAACGGGTTCGACTTCTGGAACACCATCCCGACCCGCCGCCGCAGCCCGACCAGGTCGGCCCCGGGGGCGTAGATGTCCTTCCCGTCCAGCTCGACCCGGCCGGCGTGCCGCGACCCGTCGACCAGGTCGTTCATCCGGTTGAACATCCGCAGGAGGGTGCTCTTGCCGCACCCGCTCGGGCCGATCAGGGCGGTCACCGACCGGACCGGGACTTCCAGGGTGACGTCGAACAGGGCCTGCTTCGGGCCGTACCAGAAGTTCAGCCCGCGGGCCGCGACCTTGACCGGCCGGCCGGCCGTCGGGTTCGGGTACTCCCCGCTCTCCGGGTCGGCGGCCGGCGGGAGGTCCCGGCCGGCGGCCGCCCGGGTGGCGATGATGTCGCTGAAGAGCCGGGACAAGGGGGGGCTCCGGGGGCGGCCGCCGGGCGGCCGGGAGACCCCGTAGTTGTACCGGCGGAGTGTGAAGAATGTGCGAAGGGCCGGCGGGTTCTCGGGTTGGGTCAGTCGTCGGACACCACCTCGCCCCCGGCCCGGGTCCCCAGCGCCCGCCAGACGGCCGGGGGGATCGTCTCCCGGACGAACCGGACCGACCCGTCCATCCGGGCGACGTTCACCCCCCCGGTATGGTAGCTCCGGCTGGTGATGGCGGCGTAGGTCGGCAGGGTGGCGCTCGACCCCTCCTGGCGGGAGTTGAAGTCGGCCTCGTCCCGGACCCCGGCCATCCCGGACGCGACCTTGGTGTTCGGGGGGAGGACGGTGGTGAAGCTGTTGTGGTGGACCCGGCCGTCCGGCCACTCGGTGTGCCCGGTGTTGTCGTTCACCGCCGGCCCCATCTTCTTGTCCGGGGCGGCGGCCACCAGGGCGGCGACCTCGGCCGCGTCCGCCGGCGGCACGTCCGGGGCGGCCGTCGTCATGTTCCGGCCGTACGGGGTGAACGCCTTCACCTCGGCCGCCATCAGGGTGCCGGAGAGCCCGTCCGGGATGTCGGCCGGGGTGAGCCGGGCGTTCGGGAAGAACACCCCGTCCCCGCCCTTCCCGGTGACCGGGTCCCACACCCGCCAGGTGCCGGCGTTGAACCCGTAGGTGTGGGGGTAGACGTAGGCGGTCCCGGACTTGGTCCGGACGGTGTCGTTCACCTCGCTCGGGCAGAGGTAAACCGGGATGCGGGTCTGCGGGACGTTGGTGGCCAGCTGCTTGTCCCAGGCCACCTCCAGGTTCACCAGCACCCCGGCGTTCCCCTGCTCGATGTAGCTGAGGATGCGGCCGTGGGTCGACCACGACCCGTTGTTGCTGACGAACACCGCCCCGGGCGGGGCGAGCATGGACGGCGGGTAGTGGCCCATCGCCCCCTCGTAGTTGTGGACGGCGATGGCCAACTGGTGGAGGTTGTTCTGGCACTTCATCCGGGCGGCGGCCTCCCGGACCTTCTGGACCGCGGGCAGGAGGAGGCCGACCAGGACGGCGATGATGGCGATCACGACCAAGAGCTCGATCAGCGTGAAGGCGGCGCGACGGGCTCGCATGATGGGGGCTCGTGGGGTTGGCGGGAGGACCCGGCGGTAAAGGCAATTCCGGTGCCGGGGTGGCGTCCCCGGCGAACACGGGAGGTCGAGCCGATGAAGGCCCGGAAGTACCTGTTCCCCGGGGTGATCGAGCTGAACCTCCAG
>JAIEQO010000526.1 GCA_019747655.1 Gemmataceae bacterium
CCGGCCCCGCCGCCGGGCGGGGACGTGCTGGTCGGCCGGTGCCCGCCGATGCAGGAGGTGTACAAGGCGGTCGGGCGGGTCGCCGGGACCGACACCACCGTCCTCATCCAGGGGGAGTCGGGGACCGGCAAGGAGCTGGTCGCCCGGGCCATCTACCAGCACTCCGGCCGGGCGGCCGGGCCGTTCGTCGCCCTCAACTGCGGGGCCATCCCGGAGAACCTGGTCGAGAGCGAGCTGTTCGGGCACGAGAAGGGGGCGTTCACCGGGGCCGACAAGAAGCGGATCGGGCGGTTCGAGCAGGCCCACGGCGGGACCGTGTTCCTGGACGAGGTCGGGGAGCTGACCCCGGCCGCCCAGGTCAAGCTGTTGCGGGTGCTCCAGGAGGGGCGGTTCGAGCGGGTCGGCGGGGAGGAGCCGGTCCGGGTCGACGTCCGGGTGATCGCCGCCACCAACGCCGACCTGGAGGGGCTGGCCGAGGCCGGGGGGTTCCGGAAGGACCTGTTCTTCCGGCTGAACGTGTTCACGATCGGGCTGCCGCCGCTCCGCGACCGGGGCGACGACGTGCCGCTGTTGATCGACTACTACGCCCGCCGGTTCGCCGGGGAGTTCGGCCGGCCGGCCCCGGCGGTCGCCCCGGAGGCGGCGGCCGCCCTCCGGGCCTACCCGTGGCCGGGGAACGTCCGGGAGCTGCAGAGCGTCCTCAAGCAAGCCCTCCTGCGGTCCCGGGGGGCGGTGCTCCTGCCGGAGGACCTGCCGGCGGCCGTCACCGGGCCGGCCGCCCCGCCGGCGAACGCCCCGTCCGGCGGGGCGTTCGACTGGGACGCCTTCGTGGCCGGGCGGATCGCCGCCGGGTCGCACGAGTTGTACGCCGAGGCCCTCGGGCTGATGGAGCGGGAGGTCCTGGTCCGGGTGCTGCGGCACACCGGCGGGAACCAACTCCAGGCCGCGAAACTCCTCGGCATCACCCGGGGGAGCCTGCGGACCAAGATCCGGGCCCTGGGCATCAGCATCAAGAGCGAGGTCTGGTCCGACGACGACCAGGGTGATGCGTAGCAGACCAAGCCGGAGTTCACCACAGAGTCACAGAGGGCACCGAGCACACCGGAGGAAAGAATCGGGGGCGTGCGAGATGCCATCCCTCCTTCCATTCTCTCCGCTTTTGTCCGCTCCGTGCCCTCTGTGACTCTGTGGTGAACTCCTCTCCCCTGCCTTACGGCACGGCCGTTGCCTCCGGTCGGCGGACTCGACTCGCCCGCACCGGGTGCCGTCCGTGGCCGACCCCGCCAAGCCCCCCGCCCCGCCGCCGCTCGCCCCCGGGCTGCTCGGCAACCTGCGGTTCGACGCCGTCGCCGGGTTCCTGGTCTTCCTGATCGCCATGCCGTTGTGCCTGGCGATCGCCCGGGCCAGCGGGTACCCGCCGGTCGCCGGCATCTGGACGGCCGTGGTCGGCGGCGTCCTGACCGCGTTCGTCAGCAACTCGCAGCTGACCGTCAAGGGGCCGGCGGCCGGGCTGATCGTGGTCGTGGTCGGGGCGGTGACCGACCTCGGGGCCGAGTTCGCCTCCCCGGACACGTCGGACGCCGACCGGGCGTTGCTCGGGTACAAGCTGGCCCTCGGGGTGGGGGTGACGGCCGGGGTCATCCAGGTCCTGTTCGGGCTCCTCCGGGCCGGCCGGCTGGTCGACTTCTTCCCCCTCACCCCGGTCCACGGGATGCTGGCCTCGATCGGGGTCATCGTCGTCGCCAGGCAGTCCTACGAGGTGATCGGGGCGATGCCCGCGAAGGGGGCCGGGCCGCTCGCCCTGTTGGCCGAGTTCCCGGCCGAGGTCGGCGGCCTGAACCCGGCGGTCGCGGCCGTCGGGCTGGCCAGCCTGCTGATCCTGTTCGGGCTGCCGCTGGCGGCCGGCCGGCTGCCGTGGCTGAAGGCGGTGCCGGCCCAGATGGTCGTACTCCTGGTCGCCGTGGGGCTCGGGTCGGCCCCCGTGTTCGACCTGGAGGACGAGCACAAGTACCCGTTCCCGGTGCGCGCGGCCGACGGCCACCCGGGGAACGACGAGTCCGCCGTCGGGCCGAAGTTCCTGGTCACCATCCCGGACGTGAAGGCGGACCCGGGGGCCGCGTTCGCCGCCCCCGACTTCCGCGGGCTGGCGACCGCCACCGGGCTCCACTACCTGCTCCTGTTCACCCTGATCGGCAGCCTGGAGTCGCTGCTCAGCGCCAGGGCGGTCGAGCTGCTCGACCCGTGGCGGCGGAAGACCGACTTCGACCGCGACCTCCTGGCCGTCGGGTTGGCCAACACCGTGTCGTCGGCCGTCGGCGGGCTGCCGATGATCTCCGAGATCGTCCGGTCGAAGGCGAACATCGACGGCGGGGCCCGGACCCGGGCGGCCAACGCCTGCCACGGGCTGTTCCTGCTCGGGTTCGTCGTCCTGTTCCCCGGGCTGATCCACCGGATCCCCCTGGCCGCCCTCGGGGCGATGCTCGTGTACACCGGGGTCCGGCTGGCCCGCCCGCGGGAGTTCGTCCGGACGTACAAGGTCGGCGGCGAGCAGTTCGTCGTCTTCGTCGGGACCATCCTGGCCACCCTGGCGACGGACCTGTTGGTCGGCATCGGGGCCGGGATCGGGCTGAAGCTGATGTTCCACCTCTGGAACGGGGCCCCGCTGTCCGGGCTGCTCAAGGCCGACGTGGACGTGGTCCCCGAGGGCGACCGGGCGGTCGTCCTGGTGGTCCGCAAGTCGGCCTTGTTCACCAACTGGCTCGGGCTGCGGAAGGCGATCGTGGTCGCCGCCGAGGGCCGGGACCGGGTCGCCCTCGACCTGTCCCGGGCCCGGCTGGTGGACCACAGCGTGATGGAGAAGCTGCACGAGCTGGAGGCCGAGTTCGCCGAGCGGGGGAAGGTCCTGGAGTTGATCGGGCTGGAACTGCTCACGCCGCTGTCGGCCCACCCGCTGGCGGCCCGCAAGGGCGGCCAGGCCGCCGAGCCGGCGACGGCCGGCTAGGGGC
>JAIEQO010000341.1 GCA_019747655.1 Gemmataceae bacterium
GGACAGGTCCGTCGGATACCGCTTCCTGCTCATGCCCGACAGGCTACGCCGCCAGGCTTATTAGACAAGCTCTGAGGTCGCGGCCGTGGCGGTGGACTCGCGCGACCGCGTGTTCGTCTTCAACCGCGGCGACCACCCGCTGATGGTGTTCGACCGGGGCGGGACATTCTTGGCGTCGTGGGGCGCAGAGCTCTTCAGGCGGCCGCACGGCCTCACCATCGGCCCCGACGATGCCGTGTACTGCACCGACGACTTCGACCACACCGTACGCAAGTTCGCCCCCGACGGCCGGCTGCTCCTGACGCTGGGCACGAGCGGCGAGCCGTCGCACACCGGCGCGACGGGCGTGGACTACCGCACGATCCGCCGGGCCGGGCCGCCCATTCATTACCCGACGAACGTCGCGCTCGCGGCCGACGGCTCGCTGTACGTCACGGACGGCTACGGCAACGCCCGGGTCCACAAGTTCGCGGCCGACGGCCGGCTGCTCTTCTCCTGGGGCGAGCCGGGCGACGGGCCGGGGCAGTTCCGGGTGCCGCACGGGATCGCCGTCGACCGACACGGGACGGTGTGCGTCGCCGACCGGGAGAACAGCCGCCTTCAGTTCTTCGACCCCGACGGCCGGTACGTCACGGAATGGACCGGCGTGGCGCGGCCGTCGCAGGTGTTCATCGACCGTGACGGCGACTTTTACGTGGCGGAGCTGGGCTACCGGGCCGGGATGTGGCCCGGAACAACGGCCCCGACCCCCGACGCCACCGGCGGGCGGGTGAGCATTTTCGGCCCGGACGGTACCCTGCCGGCCCGCTGGGGGCGGGGAGAGCCCCTGCGCGCCGGGCGACTTCTTCGCCCCGCACGACATCTGTGCCGCCTCGCGCGGCAACCTCTACGTGGCCGAGGTCGCCTGGTCGGCGGGCGGCAACCGCGGCCTGATTCCGCCCGACTGTCACTGCCTCCAAAAGTTCACACGACGCGGGACCGCACCATGAAAGCCTGGCGCTTCCACGGCTTCGACGACCTGCGGCTCGACGACGTGCCCGAGCCCGCCTGCGGCCCGGGCCACGTCGTCGTCGAGCCGCTCTGCGTGCAACCGAGCGTCACGGAGGCGCAGCTCGCCCGGGGCATTCCCACCCTCGCCTACGACCGCGTCAAGCGGTGGCTGGAGACGGAAGCGTCCGTCCAGCTCATCGGCCACGAGTTCTGCGCCCGCGCCCTCGAAATCGGCCCCGGCGTGACGGGGTTCCGACCCGTCGACCGCATGGCGGCGCGGGCCAAGCTGCCGTGCGGCGAATGCGTGCTGTGCCGGACGGAGCGCGGCGACCTGTGCCGCGCGGGCCCGGTCATCGGGTTCGACCTTCCTGGTTGCTTCGCGGAACGGGCCCGCCTGCCGGAAAGTGCGCTCGTGAAGGTGGACGACCGCATCTCGGACAGCGAGGCCGCGTGCCTTCTGTCCCTGAGCGACAGCGTGGCGGCCGTCGAGACGGCCGGGTTGCGGATGGCGAGCACCGTGGCCATCCTCGGCCAGGGGAGCATGGGGTTAGAGTGCCTGCAGGTCGCACGCCTCAGCGGCGAGGGGCTCGTGATCACGGTCGATGTCCGCGAGGAGTCGTGCCAGGTCTCGCGCGATCTCGTGGCGGACCACGCGCTGAACGGCCGTGACGTTGACGTGGTCGCGGCCGTCCGCGACCTGACCGGCGGCGTCGGGGCGGACGTGGTGTTCGAGTGCGCCGGCGGCAGCCCGAAGCAAGGGCTCGCCGGCCATCAATCCCTGCTGCAGGCCGTGGACGCGGTCCGCTCGGGCGGGACGATCGTCGGCGTCTCCTGGTTCGGCGGGCCGCTCGCGCTGAACTTCGATGTCTTGCGCGAGCGAAGCCTCCGCTACGTCTTCCCGGACATCAGCACCCGGTCGCACCTCGAGTACACGGTCCGCCTCGTCGCCTCGGGCCGCGTTCGGCTCGAACCGACCATCACGCACGTCCTGCAAGGCATCGGGTCGGTGCCGATGGCATTCGAGATCACGGCGAACAAGGGTCGGCACCAGGCGATCAATCCGGCCCAGGTGATGATGCGAGGCTGAGAGTCCGTCAGCGTACCCGTTTTGGGTCGAGCTTTCGGGAACGGAATTCACCCGAACTGTTCCGGCAGGATCGGCCGGCGCCGGCCGCGGCGGGTTGCTTTCGCTTGATGGCCGTCCGGGATCGGGGTATTCTGCACAGCACCGCCGGCCGCTTGTCACCCGTCCCTCTCGTCCGCAACGGTCTCCATGATCCGGGTACTCGGGCACCGATCCCCCGCGAGCGCCGGCCTCACGCGCCGCGATCTACTCCGCGCGGGGTCGCTCGCCGCCCTGACCGCGACGGCCGCCCCCGGGGTCGCCCCGGCGGGCGTGGGCCGTCCGCACGCCCCGGCGAAGGCGGTCATCCTCATCGACCTGTTCGGCGGCCCGTCGCACATCGACACGTTCGACCCGAAGCCCGACGCCCCCGACGGCATCCGCGGCGAGTTCCGTACCATCCCGACCGTGCTGCCCGGCGTCCGCCTGTGCGAGCACCTGCCCCGGCTCGCCCGCCGCCTCGACCGGCTGGCCGTCGTCCGCAGCGTTTCGCACCAGTACAACTCGCACAACCCCTACGGGGTGATGACCGGGTTCGACGGCGGGCACGACCAGACCGATTACTACGCCCGGCCGACGAACCACCCGAGCATGCCGTCGGTGTGCCAATACCTCGGCGTCGGCCGCGGGGCCGACCTGCCCGGGTACGTCATGCTCCCGGCCGTGCCGGGCTACACCCAGGGGCTGCGGCGGGCCGGCCCCTACGGCGGCTACCTCGGCCCCCGGTTCGACCCGGTGTTCAGCACCGCCGACGGCCACGTCGGCCACGACACCGGCGAGATCAAGGACTTCTACAGCCACACGGTCACCCCGGGCGGCGAGCCGCGGCTGCCGAAGCTCGGCGGCGCCCTCACCCTCGACGCCCTGAGCACGCGGCGGTCGCTGGTCGGGCAGCT
>JAIEQO010000445.1 GCA_019747655.1 Gemmataceae bacterium
CCCTAAAACGTGGGGGGGGCACCGGTTTGCGGGGCGGGGGGGGGGGCCCCCCCGTGTGGGGAACACCCCCCGGGGGCCCCCCCCCCCCCGCTCGCCAAGACCGGGCCTCCGTCCTCACACCCGCACTCACACTTTCCCCGGGTTGGCCTTGCCGCCCGGCGGCCCGTCCGGTCACACTCCCGGCTCGCGGGCGGCCTCGGTCCGGCCCGCCGACCCACGGGAGGTGTCGGATGGCCGGGCTCTTCCTGCTCCCCCTGGTCGCCTTTGTCTGGCCGCCGGCCGACGGCTGGACCGGGCAGCACGTCTTCCCCCGCGAGCCGGGGCTGATCGTCCGGGACGACCTCGGGGAGTCGTGCGCGGTGATCCCGTTCGGCGGCCGGGTCGTCCGGGCCGACGGCGACCGGGTGCTGATCCGCCACGGCGGGCACCCGGGGCCGGCCGAGGGATGGGCGGCCAAGGCCGAGGTGGTCCGGCCGGCCGACGCCGCCGCCCACTTCACCGCCCGGCTGGAGGCCGACGAGGACGACGCCTGGGCGTACCTGAACCGGGCCGAGGCCCACACCCGGCGGGGTGACCACGCGGCGGCCCTGGCCGACTACGACGCGGCCGTCGCCCTCCTGCCCGAGCCGGGGGTGTACATCAGCCGGGGGGACGCCCGGGCCCGGTCCGGCGACCTGGACAAGGCCGAGGCCGACTTCAGCCGGGCCATCGACCTGGAGCCGGACCACCCGGCCGGGTACGCCCACCGGGGCGAGGCCCGGCACGCCCGGGGCGACCTCGACGGGGCCCTCCGCGACCTCGACGCCGCCCTCGCCCTCGCCCCGGACCTCGCCGAGCTGTACCTGGCCCGGGGGAAGGTCCGGCTCCGGCGGGGGGAGTACGACCGGGCCGTCGCCGACGGCACCGAGGCCGTCCGGCTCGACCCGGGGCACGCCGAGGCGTACCTGGTCCGCGGGTGGGCGTGGCACGCCGGCGGGGGCTGGGAGGAGGCGGCCGCCGAGTACACCGAGGCGCTCCGGCTCGGCCTGCCGGGGCCGGAGGCGTTCGAGAACCGGGCCCGGGCGTGGGCCTCGCTCGGGCGGCTCGACCGGGCCGAGGCCGACCTCGCCGCCGCCCTCGGGCTCGCCCCGCTGAGCCCCGACCTCCGCCGCCTCCGGGGGATACTCCGGTACGAGCGGAAGGACTTCCCCGGGGCGGCGGCCGACTTCGCCGAGGCGGCCCGGCTGGCCCCGCACGACCCCCAGGGGCATTACATGCTGGGGGCCGCCCGGCTCATGCAAGGGGAGGCCGGGCGGGCGTACCTGGCGTTCGCCGAGGCGGCCGCCCGGGCCCCGGTTTGGTCCAAGATCGGCAAGGACGCGGTCGAATACCGGGGCCACGCCTTCGCCCTGCACAACGCCCACGCGGCGGCCGTCGAGAAGGCCCGGCAGGCGGCCGCCGACGCCCCCGACGACCCGGCCGCGGCGAACGCCCTGGCGTGGCTGTTGGCCACCTGCCCGGACGGGCTCCACCGGGACGGCCGGCGGGCGGTCGAGTTGGCCACCAAGGCGTGCGAGAAGAGCGGGTGGAAGGAGGCCAAGTACCTCGACACCCTGGCGGCCGCCCACGCCGAGGCCGGGGAGCCCGAGAAGGCGGTCGAGTATCAGCAGAAGGCCCTGGCGGACGAGGCGTACCGACTGGCCTCGGGGGACGCGGCCCGGGCCCGGCTGGTGCTGTACGGGGCCGGGGTGCCGCACCGGGACGCCCCGGCCGCCGACCGGTGAGGACGGCCCGTGTCGATCTGACTTTCTTTCTTAAATTCGGATTGTTCTGGTTCAGACGTGGGGTGTGCATACCCCCAGAAACAGCAGACCCGCCGGCCGGGCCCGGTCCTTGTACCGGCCGGGGGTGGCCGGGATAATACCCCGGCCCGCCCCGAGGCCCGCCGATGACCCCCGCCGTCCTGCTCCTCGCCGCCCTCGCCCCGGCCGCCCCCGTCCCGCCCGACCCGTGGGCCGGCCAGCGGGTCTTCCCGGCCGCCTTCAACCAGGTCCTCCGCGACGCCGACGGCAACGAGGTCGGGCGGTGGCCCGGCGGGGCGGTGTACGTCGTCCGGTCGGCCGGGACGAGGCTGGAGGTGTACCGCCCGGTCACGGCCGGCCCGACCCGGGTGTGGGTGGAGGCGGCCGAGGTGGTCAAGGCGGCCGACGCCGCCAAGCACTACGGCGACCGGCTGGCGGCCGGGGACGACCCGGTCTGGGCCCGGTTCAACCGGGCGGCCGCCCGGGCCCTGGGCGGGGACCACGCCGGGGCGGTCGAGGACATGACGGCGGTGGTCGGGCTGCGGCCGGTGCCCGGGGCCTACGTCGCCCGCGGGCACTACCAGTCCGGGCGGGGGGAGTACGCGGCGGCCGCGGCCGACCTGGCCGAGGCCCTCCGGCTGAACCCGAACGACACCGGGGCCTTGAACAACCTGGCGTGGCTCCTGGCCACCTGCCCGGACCCGAAGCTGCGGGACGGGAAGCGGGCGGTCGAGCTGGCCGCCCGGGTGGTGGCGGCGTCGGACGGGAAGGTGGCGGGGCACGTCGACACCCTGGCGGCGGCCCACGCCGAGGCCGGGGACTTCGCGGAGGCGGTCAAGCACGAGAAGCGGGCCCTGGCCGACCCGGGGTACGAGCTGACGTCCGGGAAGGCGGCCCGGGCCCGGCTGGCGCTGTACGAGGCCGGGAAGCCGTACCGGGAGGGACCGACCCCGAAGAAGTGACCACCGGAGGAGGGGGAACCAATGCCGATCCACGACTGGACCCGGGTGAAGCCGAAGGACTACCACCACTTTCACGGGCGGTGGATTTTCGCGCTGGCCGACGCCCTGAACCTGGGCGGGCTGCCGCCCGGGTACTACGCCCTGGCCGACCACACCGAGCCGCCGTTCGTCCCCGATGTCGTCACCTTGAGCGTGCCCGGCCCCGGGACGACGGCGGACGCCGCCGGCGGCGGAACGGCCGTTGCGGTGGCCGCGGCCCCTGCGCCC
>JAIEQO010000561.1 GCA_019747655.1 Gemmataceae bacterium
GCGGGCGGCGCCGGCGGCCAGCAGCCCGCCGGCCGCCAGCAGCCCGACCGACGCCGGCTCCGGGACGGCCGCCGGGGAGTTGCCCAGGATCAGCCGGCTGCCGCCCTCGGCGGTCAGGTCGTTCGGGTCGCCGATCCGCGCGTAAGCGAACACCTCGTTCGGGGCGACGCCGGTGTAGGCGTACACGTCGTAGTACAGGTACAGCCGGCCGAACGCCGGGATTTCGGGGATCGGGACCCGGCCCGCGACCGCCCCGACCCGGTACCTCCGCTCGGACGGTGACACCGAGGGGAGCCGCTCGTGGGTGCCGACCCGGGACCGGACGCTGCCGTCGGTCTCCAGTTCGGCGAAGTAGCTCAGCAGGTTCCCGCCGGTCACGTCCCGCGGCCCGCCGGTCGGGCTGCCGTCGGGGTCGGTCGGCGGGGTTTCGAGCACGTAGTCGAGCAGGACCTCCATCTGGACGTCCACGCCGGTAAACCGCCGGGAGAAGTCGACGATCCCGAACTCGGCGACCGGGATCGAGTACCGGAACGTGTTGAACGAGACCGGGGTGTCGGTCCCGTTGTCGATGAAGTACCGGGACCGGGCGACGGCGACGTGGGCGCCGCCGACGAAGTTGGAGTTGTCGACCCCGACCTCCAGCACCCCGTCCGAGTCGGCCACCGCCGAGGCGAAGTTCCGGGTCCGGTCGGCCGGGTCCCGGGCGACGAAGCTCTCGTTCCTGGTGTACCCGCCGAGCGGGGCCACCTGGTAGCCGTACTCCTTGTCCCGGACGTAGTCCGGGGCCCCGAATCGGACCTCCAGTCCGTCCCGCAGCCCGCCGCGCTGGAGGATCACGACGCCGGTGGCGAGGCCCTTCTCGAAGATGGACCCGGCGGCGGCCGGGCCGGCGGCCAGCAGGGCGGCCGCGACCGCCGCGGCCGGCCCGAGCGATCGGGATAGCATGACTCCCCCTGGGTGAGGCGGCCGGGCGACGGGCTGATCCGGAACTTAAGCGGCCGCCCCGGGGGCATCCATAGTCACTTTCGCCCATCCATCCCCGCCGCCGGCGGGGCGGGGGCGGCCATGACCCGCGACTGGGTGGGCGTCGTCGAGGCCGGGTACGACCTGTCCGGCGACCGGCTCGGCTGGCTGAACCGGCTCCTGGACGCGGCGACCCCGCTGATGGACCGCGGGGTCGGGGTGAACGCCCAGGTGTTCCGGGTGTCGGCCACCCGGTTCGCCGTGGAGGAGTTGGCCGTCCGCGGGCTGGGCACGGTCGAGCAACTCCGCGGGTTCCTGGAGGGCGCCCCGCCGGAGGCGGTCGACGCCATCTACCGCCGGGGGGCCCCGGTCGGGACGCTGAGCGAGTGGCTGTTCCCGTCCCGGCCGCTGACCGGGCGGACCTTTCGGGGCGGGAGCGAGCGGTACTTCGTCGAGCGGACCCCGGCCGGGTTCCGGGACTCGCTCGGGCTGGTCGCCCACACCGGGACCGGGTGGGGGGTGGTGCTGACCGCCCCGCTGCCGCGGCCGGGGCGGATGCGGGGGCCGGAGCGGGGGCGGTGGAAGCGGGTGGCGGCCCACCTGGCGGCCGGGCTGCGGCTGCGGCCCGGGGCCCTCCCGCCTTACCTCCGATCACGGCCCGCCCGGGTCGGCCGCATCACTCGACGCGGATCACCCGGGCCATCCCGGTCATCAGGTGCCACTCGATGTGGCAGTGGAAGAACCACCGCCCGGGGTTGGTCGCCTGCCACTGAACCACCAGCCCGGACTTGGCCGGGACGTTGACCGTGCCCTTCAGCGGCGGGTCGGTCGAATTCAGCGCCCCGGGCTTGCCGAGCACCCGGAACGAGTGCCCGTGCAGGTGGACCGGGTGGTCCATCCCGGTCGGGTTGTCGAACACGAACCGGACCCACTCGTCCTTCCGCAGGACGATCGGGTCGGCGTCCGGGTAGAACTGGCCGTTGACGCTCCAGCGGAACGGCCTCATCCCCCCGCCGAGCCGGACCGGCAGCTCGCGGACGCCGGCGGCCGGCAGGGCCACCGGCCCCGGGGCCCGGAGGTGGTCCGGGGCGAGCGACGGCGGGCCCCACTTTGCGGGGCTCGGCTCCGGCTCCCCCCGGGCCGCCCCGGCGTACCGCAGCACGGCCACCCCCTCCCCCCGTCGGGGGTGGCGGCCCGGACCCCGTGGGCCCCGCCGTCCCGGCCGGTCGCCAGCAGCACGCCGTACCGCTCGCCGACGTTCAGGACGAGGTCGTCCACCTCGGCCGGGCGGACCGGCATCCCGTCGGCGGCGATCACCCGGAGCGGGTGGCCGTCGAGCTTGAACCGGAAGGCGTAGGTGCTCGACCCGTTGATGAGCCGGAGGCGGACCGTCTCCCCGGGCTTCACCTCCAGGGCGGTGAGCGGGCTCTTGGCGTCGCCCGGTAGCCGCCCCCGGCCGTTGAACAGGACCGACTGGAACGGCACGTCGCCGGCGTCCATCACCCCGCGCATCCCCTTCATCGGCGGGGCAGGGGCTTCCCGCCGGGCTCCGCCCCCTGCTTCATCGCCGGCTTGAGGCCCTCCTTGATGAGGCGGTCGAGCAGGACCTCGGCCGGCCCCAGGAACCAGTCGTTGATGAGGAGGACTTCCTCCCGGTCGTACCCGGCGATCGGCTCCCGCTCCTCGACCACGAGCGGGCCGAACAGCCCGTTCCCGTACTGCACCCCGACGTGCGAGTGGTACCAGTGGGCGCCGGCCGGCTCGGCCTTGAACTCGTAGACGAACTCGGCCCCGGCCGGGACCGGCTCCTGGGTGACGCCCTCGACCCCGTCCATCCGCCACGTCCCCGGCTGGTGCATCCCGTGCCAGTGGACCGTGGTCGGGGCGCCGAGGTCGTTGACCACCTTCACCCGGAGGGCGTCCCCTTCGCGGGCCCGGAGGACCGGGCCGGGGAGCCGGCCGTCGTACCCCCACACCTCCCGCTCCCGGCCGTCCGGGGCGGCCCGGAACCGGCCGGCCCGGAGGACGTGGGTGGGCGGGGCGGCCGC
>JAIEQO010000434.1 GCA_019747655.1 Gemmataceae bacterium
CGGCGGTCGTCGCCGGGTCCGGCGGGTGCGCCACCGGGAACTGCGGGGGCGGGTTCGCCGGGCCGGGGGCGGCCGGCGGGCACCACGGGACCGCCGGCCGCGGGTTCGTCATGAGCCACGGCAACGGGAATGCCTACGGCGGGTACTTCACCGACTCCTGCCCGTACGGCCGGCGGTGCAACAACGGGTGCGGGTCGCTCCGGTCGGACGCCGGGTTCGTCCTCGGGTCGTGCCGGTCGTTCTTCGCCCCGTGCGGCCCCGGGCTGCTCGACTGCGGGCACGGCCGGGGGTGCGGCGGGGGGCTGTTCGGGAAGTGCCCGAAGGGCGGGTGCGGGGTGCCCCGGTCCGGGCCGTTCGACCCGTGCCACTACGACAGCTACCTCAACCACTAAGCCAGTCGTTGTCCGGTCAAAATCCGGGCGAGCGGGGGGCGTGAGCCCACTGATCTCTACAGGGATCAGGGGGCTCACGCCCCCCGCTCGCCCGGAACAGAACAGCCGGTCGTCACGCCCCGCCGACCGTCACCTCGTCCAACACCCGGCTTCCAGCAGCCGGGTCGTCCTCCGGCTCCCGGTCGGCCAGGGCCTCGGCCACCGCCGCCGCCAGGTCGGCCGGCCGGTACGGCTTCTTCACGAACCCGGCCATCCGCTCCCGCTCCAGGTCGGAGAGCTGCTCGGCCGCGTACCCGCTGGCGAACAGCACCCGGACCCGCGGGTTCAGCCGCAACAGGTGCCGGAAGGCGTCGTGCCCGGAAAGGACCGGCATGGTCAGGTCGAGCAGGACCAGGTCGATCCGGTCGGCCTCCCGGGAGTACACGTCCACCGCCTGCTGGCCGTCGGCGGCCTCCAGCACGGAATACCCCTGGGCCTTGAGGGACAGCACCGCCACCCGCCGGATCATCTCCTCGTCGTCGGCCACCAGGACCGTCTCCCGCCGGCCGGGCCGGGGGACGACGGCCGACGGCCGGGCCGGCTCGGCCGGCCGGGCGGCCTCGCCCCGCGGCAGGTAGATGTCGAACCGGGTCCCCCGCCCGACCTCCGACCGGCAGTCGATCCACCCCTGGTGCTGGCGGACGATGGCGAACACCATCGGCAGCCCCAGCCCGGTCCCCTTGCCGACCTCCTTCGTGGTGAAGAACGGCTCGTAGATGCGGGCCTTCACCTCGTCCGTCATCCCGGCCCCGGTGTCGGCCACCCGGAGCCGGACGAACTCCCCAATCTTCCCCGACGGCAGGTCGCCGGCGTCGACGCAGGTAGTCTCGATGGTGATCCGGCCGGAGCCGGGGAGGGCGTCCCGGGCGTTCAGGCAGAGGTTCATCAGGACCTGGTTGAGCTGGGCCGGGTCGGCCCGGACCGGCCACAGGTCGGGGTCGGCCCGGACCTCGATCCGGACCAGCGGGTCGATCGTCCGGCGGAGCAGCCCGACCACCTCGCCGACCACCCCGTTCAGGTCGGTCGGGACCCAGTCGAGCTGGTGCCGGCGGGCGAACCCGAGCAGCCGCTGGGTGATCGCCGCGGCCCGGGTGGTGGCCCCGGCGGCGGCCGCCGCGAGGTCCCGGGCCTTCCCGGCCGGCAGGTCCGGGAGCATCAGCTCCAGATTCCCGAGGATGGCGGTCAGGAGGTTGTTGAAGTCGTGGGCGATCCCGCCGGCGAGCTGGCCGAGGGCGTCCATCTTGCTCGCCTGGCTGACGTGGGCCTCCAGCCGCCGCTGCTCGGTCACGTCCCACAGGATGCCGAGCACCCCGGCCGTCCGCCCGTCCGGGTCCCGGACCGGGGTGAGCACCCGCCGGACCCACGCCCGCCGGTCCCCGTCGGCCCGCTCCTCCTCGGTCTCGACCGTCTTCCCCTCGACCAGGACCGTCCGGGCCTGCTCGGCGTAGGCCGCCGCCCGGGCCGGGTCGAACAGGTCGGCCTCGGTCCGGCCGACGATCGCGGCCTCGGCCCGGCCGACCGCCCGGCAGAACGGGGCGTTGGCCGCCACGTACCGGCGGTCGGCGTCCTGGAGGAAGATGCCCTGGCCGAGGTTCTCCAACAGCGTCCGGGACCGCTCCTCGCTCTGCATCAGGGCCCGCTGGGCCCGCTCCCGGGTGCGGACCTCGGCCTCCAGCTCGGCCGTCCGCCGGCGGGCGGTCTGGGCCAGGTGGACGGCCAGGGCCAACAGCCCGGTCGTCATCAGCCCGATCATCAGGGCCAGCCGGGGGAGCGACAGGCTCTCCCGGTCGAGCACCTCCTGGGTCGGCCAGACGGCCAGCCGCCAGTCGAACCCGGCGAACGGGAGCGGCAGGGTGTCGGCCCACCCGCCCCGGTGCTCCCGGTCGGTGGTCAGCCGCTCGAACACCGGGTCGTCCCCGTCCGTCACCTCCAGGGCGTACCCGGGGGCGACGTTCGAGTTGGCCGCGGTGGCGAACAGGTCGTGCAGCCGGAAGACGGTCAACAGCCCCCCGCCGGCCGCCCCGGGGTGGTCCGGGGCGAACAGGACGAGCACCCGGCCCCCCCGCCAGAGCGACCGGGGCGGGCGGACGGCGACCACCCGCCCGGCCCGGGCGGCGTCGACGACCGGCCCCTCGGCCCCGACCCCGGCCAGGGTCCGGGGCAGCCCGGGCTGCCGGACCTCGACCCAGGCGACCGCCCCGTCCGGCTCGACCCGGGCGACCCCCAGGCACCCGGGGTGCTGGCCGACGTAGGACCCGACCTGCTCCTTCCGGTCGTCCTCCCCCGACCGGGCCCACCGCTCGGCCTCGTCCGCGGCCTCGGCCAGCTCCCGGTTCAGCCGGTCGGCGAGCTGCCGCTGGACGTGGGCGGCCTCGAACTGGACCTGGCGGTTCACCCGCTTGCTCTGCTCGGCGTCCAGCCCGGCCCAGAGCACGACCGTCAGGACGACCCCGGCCAGCCCGACGGCCGCCGGCAGGGTGTGGCCGACGGCGACCCCCGGGACGCCCCGGCGGAACGCGGACGCCGCCAGGGCCAGCCCCACGACCGTCGCCCCGACCACCCCCAGCCCGGGCGGCCGGGCGGC
>JAIEQO010000456.1 GCA_019747655.1 Gemmataceae bacterium
CGCCCTGCGGCGGCGGGCCAGCCGGCGGCGGCCGGCGACGGCCAGGACGCCGGCCGCCACCAGCCCCAGCGACGCGGGCTCCGGGACGGCCTGGGCGATGAACCCGTGGGAGTTGTTGTTGGCGTCGAAGTAGTAGCCGACGACCGTGCCCGCGTCGTTGATCCCCAGCGCTTCGGTGCCGCCCGCGCCGTCGGGGTGGACGAGGTCGGCGAAGGTGTAGCCCGACCCGCCGGGGGTGGCCACGAACCCGCGGGGGGCGGCCCCGGCGGGGGTGTAGGACCCGACGAGCTGGCCCCGGCCGTTGATCCCCCGGATGGTCGTCCGCTCCGCCCCGGGGACGTCCAGCGTGGTGTACGAGTACGAGCCGCCCGGGCCGGGGGTGGCCAGGAAGCCGTGGACGACGGCGTTGGCGTCGCGGTAGTCGCCGACGACCGTGCCGTCCGGGCCGATGCCGAAAGCCTCGGTCTCGCGGAGGGCTTGCGGCACGTCGAGCTGCGTGAACGTGACCCCGTCGGTCGTGACGAACCCCGAGACGGTCAGGGTCATGCCGTTGACGGCCGTGAAGTGCCCGGCCGCCGCCCCGGCGTCGTTGATCCCGTAGGCGAAGGTGATGGCGGCGTTGCCGAAGTCGATCGGGGTGACCGACGGGCTTGAGGTGCTGCCGAGGAACCCGTAGAAGTTGCCGGAGATGTCGACCGACCCGGCCAGCCGCCCGCTGCCGTTGATGCCGTTGACGAACGTGCTGTCCACGTTCGGGGCGACGTACTGGACGAAGGTGAACCCGCCCCCGGCGGGGGTGGCGATGAAGCTGCGGTTGAAGCCCCCGGCGTACTCGGCGTAGCCGACGATCACCCCGGAGGCGGTGATCCCGGTCACCAGGGTGTTGCCGACGGCCGAGGGGTCGTCGACGGTCCGGAACACATAGCCGGCCCGGGCCTCTGTGGCGAGCACGGTCGGGACGACCATCACGGCAATCAAGGCGTAGAGCGGGCGGTGGCGGGGCATGCGGGGTCTCCTGCGGACCGGGCCGGCGGGTCCGACCGACGGGCGGATCCGGCCGCCGGCCCGCCGCCGATCGTATGCCGAGCCCCGGTCGAACGCAAGCGCCGCCCGGCGGATCACTTCTTCGCCGGCTCCGGCTTCGGCTGCTTGTCGAGCCACGCCCACGCCTTCTTGAGGGCCGCGGCCCGGGCCTCGTCGCTCTCGAACTCGGCCACCCCGCGGCACGGGGCCGGGTCCGGGGCGGTCGTCGGCAGGGTCCATCGCACCCCGGTGAACCCGTACTCGGCGAAGTCCTGCCCGCGGAGGTGGAGGGACATGGCCGCCGCCACGTCCCGGACCTGGACTTCATGGACCGGCCCGCCGGCCCGCGGGACCACCGCGCACGCCCGGGCGTCGTCGCGGAACTTGGCCAGCCGGGGGAGGTCGTCGGCCGGGGCGCCGAGGTTGCCCAGGACGAGGGCGGCCGGTTCGACCGCCCGCAACGAGGCCTTCGGGTCGGCGAGCCACCGGCGGGCCACCGGGACGCCCTCCGGGACCGCCCCGAGCATGCCCGCGTGCAGCCCGGCCCGGACCGCCTCCGGGTCCCGCCGGCCGCCCAGCCAGGCGGCGAACAGCTTCCGGGCGGCCGCCTTGTTGGGGCCGGTGACGAGGTCGATGAAGCTCCCGTCCAGGGCGCTGGAGACGTCGGCCGGGTCGGCGGCCTTGTCCGGATGCGGCAGAGACCCGAGGAACAGCACCCGGAGGACATCGGCGGGGGGGACGGCCGCGGTCGTGGCGGCACGGATCCGGACGTTGGCCGCCCGCCACTCCACGTCGAACTTCGAGAACGCCCGCTCGGCGAGCGGGGCGGCCGCCTTCTCCGACGCCTCCCGCACCCGGGCCAGCTCGGCCGCGTACTGTTGCGCCGCCTCGGCCGGGTCGGCGGCGGCTTGGTCGAAGAGTTTGGCCCGCTCCGGGTCCTTGGTCATCGCGGCGAACAGGGCCCGACTCTCCTTGGTGTCCCCGCAGACCGACTTGAAGTGGGCCCACGCCGGCCGGTCCTCCGGGACCGGGGCGGCCGCGGCCGACACCGGCATCGGCTGCTTGTCCAGCCAGCCCCACGCCTTCTCGTGGGCCGCGGCCCGGTCGGCGTCGGCCTCGAAGCAGGTGATCGCCCGGAACGGGGCCGGGTCCGGACCGGTCTTCGCCGCGTGGTGCTTGACCTCCGGGAATCCGTACTTCCCGAAGTCCTCGCCGCGGAGCACCAACGACATCGCCGCCGCCACGTCCCGGACCTGGGCCGTGTGCGTCACCCCGGCGACCGTCTTGGCCTCCAGGTAGACCCGGCCGTCGTCCCGGAGCTTGGCCAGCCGGGGGAGGTCGTCGGCCGTCCCGTGGTTGCCGAGGACGAGGGCCGCCGTCCCGACCGCCCCGGGCGGCGCCTTCGGGTCGGCCAGCCACTTCCGGGCGGCCGGGACGGCCTCGGGGATGGCACCGTACAGCGCCCCGTCGAGCCCGACTTTGGCCGCCTTCGGGTCCCGCCGCCGGTCGAGCCAGGCGGCGAACAGCTTCCGGACCGCGGCCTTCTCCGGCCCCCGGGCGAGGTCGACGAAGCTCCCTTCGAGGGTGCGGTCGACCTCGGCCGGGTCGGCGGCCTTATCCGGATGGGGCAGCGACCCGAGGAACAGGACGGCCAGCACGTCGGCCGGCGGGACGGCCGCGTTGGTGGCCGCCCGGATCGGGTCGTTCGGCTCGGGGGCCGGGGCCGGCAGCCGGCCGACGAACTGGTCGAAGGCGTCGTTCCAGGCCTTGTGCAGCCGGGCCACCTCGTCGGCGTACTGCTTCGCCGCGACCGTTGGGTCGGCGGCCGCCCGGTCGAGCTGCTTGGCCCGGTCCGGGTCGGCGGTCATCAGGTCGAACAGCGCCCGGCTCTCCTTCGAGTCGCCGGCCACCTTCCGGAAGTGGGCCCAGGCCGACCGGTCTTCCTGGACCGGGGGCCGGGCCGCGGACGCCGGCGCGGCCGGGGCCGCCGGGCCGGGGGTCCCC
>JAIEQO010000342.1 GCA_019747655.1 Gemmataceae bacterium
CTCGTCTGGCTGGCGGCCATCGACATCATGCTCGCCTGAGCCGCCAGGGTGGCCGAGCTTCAGTCAACACGGCCTAATGTACCCTCCGACCCCCGAAAAACCGTTCCCGCCGGCTGACCCCTTCCTCTTTACGGTACGGTAGGTAATAGTCCAAAATTTACACAATTCACCCCAGATGACGGTAGGTAATAGTCCAAAATTTACACAATTCACCCCAGATGACTTCGCCACCGAATCCGCCCCTCCGAGGACAACGCTCAGCCGCTACACGAAGGGCATAACCCCCTTTGCAAATTGCATCCGACCATTCCGATTCGATCTGAACGACGGAGTTTTTCACACCCAACTCCGCAGATACGTTCACAAGCCTTGCTATCGTTCAGACTGCCCCCGTCATTGGCTCCGTTACGCCCTGAGCAAGTACCACCAGCTAACCGGAACCCTCCCCATCCGATCGAACTGGTATCACGTCCGGTTGGCCTGTCCAAAACGGTTAACCCCGGCTGACCGCCCGCCCGCCATCCGAACCTGGATGAACCGAGTCCGAGAAGCCGTCCCGGACGTTTACCTTGCCGCCGTCGTCCACCGGGGCCGTTTAACCGACCATTACCACGTCCTGATGGGTTCAGAGGAGAATACCGTCCGACCTCCCTTCGGCCGTCTGGCGGGCCGCTAGGCCCCTGAAACGGGCCGTCCCGTGGTCCGAGTCGTTCGCCCGCTGCAAGCCGCACACGAACCCGCTAAAAGCCCTCCACTACATGCTGACCCGGGAAACCGCCCTGGAAGGCCAACCCACGGCCTGCCCGTGGATGGGGATCGGGGGCCATCCCGTGCGGACCCTATGACAACCCGTTGTCACTGGCAGCCCGGACGAAGGGGGGTGGAAGTTCCCCGTACCCTTCGGGTCAGGCCCGCTAAATAGTTCCGTCCCTCGGAGGTAAGGAAGGCCACGGCCGCCCGGGTTAGCCCCGGGCGGTTCCGTTCCGTGGGCGGGCTAACCGTCACGCTTCTTCCGCTTCCGGTCCCGCCGGCGGCGGTCGGCCTTGTCCTTCGGGGACGGCCCCACCGTTACCGTCACCCCCGTCGCCTTCTCGACCAGCCGAACGAGGTCGTTCCGGCCCAGCATCCGCAGCCGCAACTGGTTATTCACCGCCAACGTCACGTGCATCGCCGCCGCCTCCGCCACGGGGTTCCCGCCCGGGCGGGCGTGTTCGGCCCGCAGCCGGTCCAGTGCCCCGCACGTCCAGAGGTAGCCGGCCATGAGGGGGTGGTTCGTCAGGGGCCGCCGGACGTTCGGGATCGTGACACCCTCCCACACCCGTCCCGGGTCGGGCAGGAACAGAATGCGGGCCTCCCCGTCGGCGTGCGGGGTCACGTCGATCAACTCCCCGTCCGGGGTCCGCCAGGCGGCATGGTGTTCGGCCTCCACCATGAACCCCGGTTGCCGCCAGAGTGCCCACCCGTAGACCTGCGACCCGCCCCGCTCGGCCACCACCCGAGTGACGTTCGGGTAGCAGTTGCTGACCGTGCAACCCGGTTCGGGCCGGACCGGGACGTACACCGGGTCCACCCCCGGGCGGATCGCCCCGCACAACTCCGTCACGTCGGGGGTCAACTCGTTCGGGGTGGTGCCGCCCTTCAACGCCGACATCAGGTCATCAAGCACGCTCTCATCTCCGTGGGGGTTAACGGCCGCCCCACTAAGCGGATTGACGTTTACCGTCCCGCCCGTAGGCTGACTGGCAGCACCCACTAAGCGGATTGACGATTGGACACTTTGCTGAGGCCACACCTCAACCGGGCGGCCCGCATCCAATGGGAGCGGGTGGTCGCCGTCTTCTTGTGCTGGTCGATCGGACGAAGGGCAGACGAAGAACGCATCTGGTCAGAGATGACCGGCCGGTCGGGGCGTGCCTACTCCCGCCGTCTGGCCGAAGCCGGGCGGGACGTTGGGGGGTTGATGAGCCGGTATCCCGAGTTGGCCGTCGCCCGGTCGCAGTGTCAAGGGCGGGCCGACCAGCGGGAGCAAGAGCGGGCCGACCGATTAGAGGACCGCCGACGGGCAGCGTGGGAACAAGTCCGGCGGCTCAACGGGCAGGTCTGACCGACCGCCGGGGAACTTCCGAGGAAGGTTCGGCCAGACGGCAACGCTCCGTGGCAACGCCACAACTCCGAGGTTTTCAACTCCCGGTGCGGCCGAACTCCGACCGCCAGCCCCCTAAATAGTGCAACCTTTTGTTTCACCGAGGAAAGATTGATGAGCAACCGAGCGATCACGCTGGACGGTCGGGGGTGCGGCCTGACCGAAGCCCACTTCGCCCCGCAGCCCGGCACGCTGGCCTACTACAAGGCCAAGCTCGCCGCCCTGGAAGCCGAGATGGCGGCCGAGACGGGGCGGGCCGAGAAGGGCCGCACTACCGCCGCCCGGAAGGGGGTGGCGTGATGTACTACCAGCAACCCCAACCCGACCCGGCAACGGCTTACCGGGTGCAGATGCTCCAAGAGAAGTTGGCCGAGATCGACAAGGGCATTGAACGGCTAGAACGTTTGGAGCGGTGCCGGGAGTCCTACGAACGGGCCGAAGTCCTCATCGCCGACCAGCGGGCCACCGGCAGCCCCCTAGCGTGGTACAGCCAGCAACGGCTCAAGCTCGCCCGGTCGCAGGGGGTGCCGTTTGAGGCCATGCAGTACCGCTACCAGCACGAAGCCCTTGAGGCTCAACGCAAGTGGCTTAAACGCTGCTGACCGGCCGGCCGAAGGGTCAGCCCCTTCGGCCTAGCTCTCGAAAACATTTGAGGAACGTTCGCCCATACGGTCCCGTCCCCCAAGCACGAAGAAATCCCGTGTTGATAGGGTTCACCCCACCCGCTCAGCGAATGCCGACCGCTCGGCAACTGCAACTCTGCAAAGCTGCAACCCGTCGTCCCCCATCCGCCGGCCACCCGGCTTGTAGTAGGCCGTGTTGACTGAAGCTCGGCCACCCTGGCGGCTCAGGCGAGCATGATGTCGATGGCCGCCAGCCAGACGAGC
>JAIEQO010000436.1 GCA_019747655.1 Gemmataceae bacterium
GGCCACCGTCACCCCGCCGAGGAAGTCCGGGTCGAAGGCGAAGAAGTCGGCCAGCACGGAGCCGGTCGCCCCGCTGAACACCCGGACGTGCGGCCCGCCGCCCTCGCCGGCCGCGGTCACGACGTCCGGCACCCCGTCCGCGTCGACGTAGGCGGCGGCCGCGTGGACCCCGCCGGCGAACTCGGGGGCGTACGCCCAGAAGCTGCCGACCGGGCCGGGGAGCTGGTCGCCCGTCTTCCCGTCCAGGACGCGGGCGTTGTTCGATGCGCCGATGGTAACGCCCGGCCGCCAGGCCGCAAGCGAATTCCGGCGACGACCCGCCGCCCGCGCCCGCGGCGGGCCGGACTCCGCCGCAACCGAACCTCGAATCCGGTCAATCCGTGCATGGTTCCGGGCCCGTCATCGACAAGCCACGCCCGAGCAACGCAAGGGTGACGCGAAGAGGGGGCGATACCCGTGTGACGCCGGCAACGCGACGGGCTCGCGGCCGGAGCCGCGAGCGTTGTGGAGAAAGCGAGTTGTGGGGAGTTACCCGGCTAGGATTCGAACCTAGACAAAGAGAACCAAAATCTCTTGTGCTACCGTTACACTACCGGGTAGAGCGGGTTCGACCCCCGTATTCTGCCCGGCACGTCGGTTCGGGTCAAGGGGCCGGCCGCCCTCGACCAACCCGGGCGCGCATCTGCGTCGGCCTCCGGTCGGTGCGCAAGTTGCTTCAAGTTTCTCGTCCCACCTGCCGAGGGGCACCCGTCCGTTCGCCCCCGCCTCGCCCGCATTCCCACACGGAGCGTCACACCATGAGGAGTCTCGTTCTGGCCCTCGTCGCCGCCGGCGGTCTGGGCCTCACCGCGAACACCGCCGACGCCGGGCCGTTCCGCTACGGCGGCTACCGCGGCGGCTACTACGGCCGGCCCTACGCCGGGAACACCTACCGCGGCGGCGTCTACCGCCCGTACACCGCCGGCGGCTTCTACCGGCCGTACTACGGCGGGTACGGGTACGGCTACCGGCCCGGGTTCAGCCTCACCATCGGCAACGGCGGGCTCTACCAGCCGTACTACTACGGCGGGGTCGTCCCGGCCGGCGGGTACTACCCCTACGGCGGCGTCTACCCGGCCGGCGGGTTCGGGTACGGGTGGTAGCGAGCCCGGCCCGGGCCGGCGTCCGTAGAATACCGGCTGCCCCGCGACCTCACGTCGGACGGCGGGGCGGTCCGTACCCGCCCCCTCCCCGGGGCGGGGTGACCCGGCACGGGACGCGATGGCCGACTCTCCCTCCCCCACCCCCCAGGCCGGGCTTCCCGGCGCCCCGTCCGAACTCCAGTTCCCGCCCGAGGTGGCCCCGGTCCCCCAGCCGGAGCCCGGCGGGCCGACGCCCCCCACCCGGGCCGGGCTCGGGTCGCGGACCTTCATCGGCCTGCTGATCGCCCAGTTCTTCGCCGCGTTCAACGACCAGGCCCTGCACGCGGCGGCCATGTTCTTCGCCATCAACACCCGGGCCCTGTCCGAGCGGGACGCGATCTCGCTCATGCCGATCCTGTTCTACGCCCCGTGGGCCCTGTTCTGCACCGCCGCCGGCTACCTGGCCGACCGGTTCGGCAAGCGGGACTCGCTGGTCTTCTGGAAGGTGGCCGAGGTCGGGATCACGGCCCTGGCCCTGGGCGGGTTCTGGCTCGGCACCCACGGCGACCCGCGGGGGCCGTGGCTGGTCCTGGCCGGCGTCTTCCTGATGGGGACGCATTCCGCCTTCTTCGTCCCGGCCAAGTACGGGGTGATGCCGGAAATCCTCCCCCCGGACCTGCTGTCGAAGGGGAACGGGGTGCTGGAGTCGCTGTCGTTCCTGGCCGTCATCCTGGGGACGGTGTGCGGCGGGGCGTTGTCGTTCCTGTACCTCGGCCGGGAGTGGGTGATCGGGCTGATCCTGGTCGGGCTGGCGGTGGTCGGGGCGGCGGCCAGCTTCCTGATCCGGCGGGTCCCGGCGGCCAACCCCGACCGGCGGTTCCCCCGGTACGTGTACGGCCCGCTGGTCGGCAGCCTGCGGGCCCTGGTGGCGACCCGGGCCCTGCGGACGGCCCTGGTCGGGCTGGCCTTCTTCACCTTCGTGGTGGCGTTCATGCGGGCCAGCGTGTACATGCTCGGGGAGGCCCAGAACCCCCGCTGGGACGAGCTGAAGACGAGCGTGGTGGTCGGGTGCGTGGCCCTCGGGATCGGGCTGGGCAGCCCGCTGGCCGGGTGGCTCTCGGGCAGCCGGATCGAGCTGCGGCTGGTCAAGCTCGGGGCGGCCGGGATGGTGCTGGCGTGCGCCGCGGCCGGGGCGTTCGTCGACCAGGTCGGGGCCCTGGTCGGGTGCATCGCGGCCATCGGGTTCTTCACCGGGTTCTACATCGTCCCGCTGTTCACCCTGCTCCAGCACGAGGCCCCGAGGGCGAGCAAGGGGGAGATGATCGCCACCAGCAACTTCGTGAACGTGACCGGGGCGATCCTGGCGTCGCTCTTGTTCTTCGGGGTGGTCGGCCTGGCCCAGCGGACCGGGCTGACGCCGGAGGTGACGGACCGGCCGGAGGTGGCGGCCGGCGAACTGGCGGCGGTGGAGGAGTACCGCGGCCGGCCGGTGTACTTCGAGGTGGCGACCGAGGCCGGGGTGAAGGCGTTCGGGGACAAGGCGGCCGGGCCGCCCCGGCTCGGGCTCCGGGGGCTGGTCCGGCGGGTGCTCGGCACCCCCCGGCGGGCCGAGCCGGGGGCGAACACGGCGGTCGAGCTGGGCCGCGGGGTCGGCGTCGGGTCGGCGGTGGCCGTCACCCGGTACGACCTGGCCGGGGTGACGCACTACGACGTGCGGCCGGCCGGGGCCCCGCTCGACCCGGACTACGACCAGCGGCACCTGCCCCGGTTCCTGTTCTGGGGGGCGGCCGGGATGACGCTGGTGACGCTCCTGGTCCTGTGGCGGCCGATCGACCGGCTGCGGCGGGCGGGGGGGGTGAGCGTCGGGGGGGGGGGGGGGCGGGGGCCCGCCGCGGGGCGGCCCCCCGGG
>JAIEQO010000871.1 GCA_019747655.1 Gemmataceae bacterium
GGGCGGCCACCTCGACCAGGTCGAGGCCGGCCTCCCGGGCCATCTCCAGGGCCTGCAGGGTCGGGACGATGCCGTGCTGCTCGCCCTCGGCCCCGATCAGCCGGATGGGGCTGATCCGGATTTGTTCGTTCATCCGCGGGCCGGCCGGGCCGCGGGGCGGGGCGTTGCGGTCGAACGGGGGGATTGCCGTGCCTCCTGGGGTGTCGGGTCGGGGCCCGGCCGGGGGCGGGCCGTCGCCCCACCCCGCCCGCCGGGCGTAAGCCTTAACTCCATATCCTTACACTCCCGCCCGGGGGAGGTCAACGGGCCGTCCCCCAGTTTCGAGTTTCGAGTTCGGAGTTTGGAGTCGACCGCGGGTCGGCCGGAGGCGGTGCCCGGCGGGCTTGGCGGCCGGGAACTTGAAACTCGAAACCCCAAACTCGAAACTACCCCCGTCCCCGAACGGAGGTCTCCCATGCTCCGATTCCTGTCCCCCGCGGTGGTGGTCGGGCTGTGCCTGTCGGCCGCGGCCGCCGACGACACGCAGCTCGAGGTGAAGGCCGGGGACAAGTTCCCCGACGTGCCGCTGCCGGCCGCCCAGATCGACAAGGTGAAGAAGGGGGCCGAGGCCCTGTCCGTCGCCGACCTGAAGGGGAAGGTGGTGGTCGTGTTCTTCTACCCGAAGGCCCTGACCAAGGGCTGCACGGTCGAGTCGTGCGGGTTCCGGGACGTCGCGGCCGACTTCCCGGCCGACGCCGTCGTCCTCGGGGCCAGCGCCGACGACAAGCCACTCCAGCAGAAGTTCATCGCCGAGCACAAGCTGCCGTTCCCGCTGCTGTGCGACACCGAGCTGAAGCTGGCCAAGGAGCTGGGCGTGCTGACCCCGAACGGGAAGATGACCCGGCGGGTGACGTTCGTGGTCGGCCGGGACGGGAAGGTGGCCAAGGTGTACGAGAAGGTCGACCCGGCCGGCCACCCGAAGGAGGTGCTCGCCTTCGTCAAGGGGCTTCAGAAATGACGAATGACCCACCAATGACGAAGGAAGACAACACCGGCTTTCCCTTCGTCATTGGTGGGTCATTGGTCATTCCGGAGGTCGCGGATGCTCTGCCCCCGCTGCCACGGCACCCACGTCGTCCCCGAGAACGGCCGCCAGGTCCCGTGCCCGGAGTGCCACGGGGCCGGCGAGCTGCACTGCTGCGACGGGTTGCAGGAACAGCCCGACCCGGGAGAGGCCGAGGTCGGCGATCAGGAGGGGGAGCGGACCGGGATGGCGTCGCGGGGGCCCCGCCCGCCGGACGCCTGATTTGCCCTTGCACCCGCCGCTCCGACCGGCCCATAATCCGGCTTCGCCCACCCGAACATGGAGGTTCCGGGTCATGATCGTGACGAACACCTCGCTGTTTCCCGCCGTCGAAGCCCCGTCGATCGACGTGTCCGAGGCCCGGTGGGCGGCCGACGAGCTGGCCCGGCTGATGCGGCGGCTCGGCCCGGACTCGCCGGTCACGCTGGTACTGCGGCAGGCCCGGCGGGAGGTGGTCAGCCTGGCCAACAGCCCGAGCGGCACCGTCGTCGGGCCGTTCCGGGCGGCCGCCTGACCGGGTCAGCGGATCGGGTCGTGGGGGTCCGGGATGTCGTCGCCCCGGACCCAGGCGACCTGGAGCCGGTACAGCCCGGCCACCACCGCCATCAGCGACAGGCACAGGGCGATGTCGAGCAGCCCGACCCCGAGCGAGAGCCGGGCCTGGGCCGCCAGCTCGTCCTGGGTCTTGGCGCGGAGGGCCAGCCGGAACTGGACCTGCCCGGCCAGGTTCGAGACGACCCACAGGGCCCACCACAGCCCGAGCCGCGGCGACCCCGGCTGGCCCCGCCAGTCGGCCGGGTTGCGGCTCGCCTGCCACACCTCCCGCATCGCCTGGTACGGCCGGAACAGGTTCAGGATCGGGACGAAGAAGTACCCGACCGCCCACCCCGGGCTGGCCGACAGGTCGTCGGCCCCGAACCCGCGGGCGTTCCGGTTCGCCCGGTAGACCCACTTCAGGACGGCGACCGCGGTGACCAGGTAGACCCCGAACACGACCAACCCGACCACCCCCTGGCGGAGGTCGTTGGCCTCGGCCTCCGCCTCGGTGATCTCCTGCCGGGACAGCAGCTCGATTTCCAGCCAGTCCGACCCGGCGGACAGCAGGTGGGTCAGGATCGACAGCCCGAGCATGACCTGGACGAACGCGGTCAGTCCGGCCGGGTCGCGGACGAACCGCCGGCGGACCGGTCGGTCGCGGTCGTCGTCCCAATCGTCCCGGTCCTGGTCGCGGAGCCGGCGGCGGGGCCGGTCGTCCCCGTCGTCCCGGCGGTCGCGGCCGTCGTACCGGTCGTCGGAGTGGTCGCGGCTCACGGGCGCCTCGCGGTGGGGCCGAGCGGAGGCTACTCGGCCAGCTTGAACGAGTCCAGCACCTTCCCGACTTCCTCACCCTTAATGAACTCCTTCATCCCGAGCGCGTGTACCTGATACAGTCGGCGGCCGACGAAGTAGATGCGAGTCCGGGTCATCCATTTCTCAGCCGGCAACTCGCATGTAATCTCCCGCCCAGGATGCTGGTCGGCCAGCTTGATGTCTTTGCTCTCGACCAGTTTCCCTTTGGTGGCGGCGACCGCACCTTCCTGAGCCCCGTCGAGGTGCTTGCCGATTTGCTCCGGGTCGATCGTCCCCTCGGGGTAATCACCGTAGGCCACTCCGTAAACCCCGTTGGGTCCGGCTTGGACGACGAACGAGTTCATCCGTACCTTCCCGGCCGGCGAGTCGTACTCCCGGGAGGTCTCCTTCGGGGCGCCCGGCAGCCGGATGGTGAACCGCCCGCCCTTCGGGCGGAACTCCTTCCAGTCGTCGTCTCGGGCGGCCAGCCCGCCGGCCGTGGCGGCGAGGAGCAGACATCCGACGGCAATACGCATGGTGCGGTCTCCGGGCGGGGTCCGTACAGTCTAGGTTCTGTCTGCTGAATCGGCGGGGGTCGGCCGTGCCTCTGATCTGGCATGCACCGACGCGACCTCTCCGACCG
>JAIEQO010000625.1 GCA_019747655.1 Gemmataceae bacterium
CGGTACGAGGAGATCAAGCGGGGCAGCACGTACATCACCCAGCTCCAGCACATGACCATCGCCCAGCTCCAGGCGGCCGCCCAGGCCGACCGCATCCCCCGGGAGGAGTGGGCCGGGCTGAAGAAGCAGGACATCATCTACCGGCTGCTCAAGGAGCGGGTGAAGGCCAACGGCCTGATGCTCGGCGAGGGCACCCTGGAGGTCCTGCCCGACGGGTTCGGGTTCCTCCGCAGCCCGGACTACAACTACCTCCCCTGCCCGGACGACATCTACATCTCGCCCAGCCAGATCCGCCGGTTCGGGCTGCGGACCGGCAGCGTCGTCGCCGGCCAGGTCCGCCCGCCGAAGGAGAACGAGCGGTACTTCGCCCTCCTGCGGGTCGAGGCGATCAACTACCACGACCCCGACCTGCTCCACCAGAAGGCCGTCTTCGACGACCTCACCCCGCTCCACCCGGAAAACCGGCTGAAGCTCGAAACCGACCCGAAGGAACTCGACACCCGGGTGATCGACCTCATCACCCCGGTCGGCAAGGGCCAGCGGGGGCTGATCGTCGCCCCGCCCCGGACCGGGAAGACGGTCCTGCTCCAGAAGATGGCCAACGCCGTCATCAAGAACCACCCGGAGTGCTACGTCATCGTCCTGCTCATCGACGAGCGGCCGGAGGAGGTGACCGACATGAGCCGGTCGGTCAAGGGGCCGCGGGTGGAGGTGGTCAGCAGCACCTTCGACGAGCCGCCGGAGCGGCACGTCACCGTCAGCGAGATGGTCATCGAGAAGGCCAAGCGGCTGGTCGAGTACGGGGTCGACGTGGTCATCCTCCTGGACTCGATCACCCGGCTGGCCCGGGCCCACAACACCGTCTCCCCGGGCTCCGGCAAGCTGCTCTCGGGCGGCCTGGACGCGACCGCCCTGCACAAGCCGAAGCGGTTCTTCGGGTCGGCCCGGAACCTGACCGAGGGGGGCAGCCTGACCATCCTGGCGACGGCCCTGGTCGACACCGGGTCGAAGATGGACGACATCATCTTCGAGGAGTTCAAGGGGACCGGGAACATGGAGGTGGTGCTGGACCGGCGGATGGTCGACCGCCGGGTCTACCCGGCCATCGACATCAACGCCAGCGGGACCCGGAAGGAGGAACTCCTCCGGTCCGAGGAGGAGTTGCGGCTGGTCCACATCCTGCACAAGGTCCTGTCGGACATGAACCCGGTGGAGGCGATGGAGCTGCTCCTGAAGCAGGTCGGCAAGTACAAGACGAACGCCGAATTCCTCGCCGGCGTGTCGTTCGGCTGACCCGGAGGACGAGCGATGCCGGTGCATGACTGGAAAAGGGCCGATGTCGGGCTGTTCCACCACTTCCACCAGCGGTGGGCGGGCGAGATTTGCGACGGGCTGAACGACGGCCGGATGCCCGCCGGGTACTTCGCCCTGGTCGAGGGGAAGGTGCTCGGGTGGGAGCCGGGCGTACTGGCGGTGGCCCTCGGTGCCCGCCGGGCGAACGATCCGCCCCCGGCCGGGCCGGCCGGGGGGATCGCAGTGGCCGAGGTCCCGCCGAAGGTGCGGCACGTCAGCCGGCCGGCGTCGGAGGCCGAGGACTACGCGGCCCGGGCGAGCCGGGTGGCGGTGCGGAACCGGCTCGGCCGGGTGGTGGCGGTGGTCGAGATCGTCTCGCCCGGCAACAAGGACAGCGCGAACGCCGTCCGGGCCTTCGTCCGGAAGACGACGGAGTTGTTGACCCGCGGGGTGAACCTGCTGTTGATCGACCTGCTCCCGCCGACGCCCCGCGACCCGCACGGGATGTACAAGGCGGTCTGGGACGAGGTCCGGGAGGAGCCGTTCGACCTGCCGGCGGACAAGCCGCTGGTGCTGGCCGCGTGCGTCGGCGAGCCGGCCCCGGCGGCGTTCGCCGAGTCGGTCGGGGTCGGCGACCCGCTCCCGCCGATGCCGCTCTTCCTGGACCCCGGGCAGTACGTCGACGCCCCCCTGGAGGAGTCGTACACCCGGACCTGGGACAAGCTCCCGCGGGAGGTCAAGGACTTCGTCCTGAACCCGCCCTCGGCTACTTCCCCGGCGGGGTGAACGAGTACAGGACTCGCCCCCGCTGGTCGGGCGGGTCGTCGATCCGTGTCTTCACCGTCCCGATCCCCGGCGCTGTCCAGTACGATAGGACGATCACCCGGCCGCTCTTCTCGACACACCGGTTGCGGACCCGGATGGCGTTGAAGGTGCCGGCCGGGACGGTCACCCGCTCCGGCCCGACAACCGTCGAGACCACCTTGTACGTCCGGTCCGCGTTCTCGTACACCCACTCGGCCCCGGGAACGGCCGGGGTCTTGATCTCGCAGCGTGGCCGGTCGTACTCCTCCCACTTGCCGTCCACCCCCTCCCGGCGGGCGACCGCGTACACCCCGTCGGCCGTCGCCCGGTACTGGTCGGCCCCCTCGTGGACTCTGATGTCCGGGATGCCCTCCTGCCCGGGGAACCGGAGCGCCTTGTTGATGTCGTACTGCCACCGGTAAGCCACAGTCACCAGTAACCGGTCCTTGGTCCGCTCGACAGCGGTGACGGTGTGCGTCCGGTCCTCGTCCCGGTCCGGCTTCGACGGGTCGCCGGTCACCCACTTAGTGCCGACGGCGGTGGGGATGAACGGGGCCGGCTGGGCAGCCGGGACCGGGGCGGCCGGGGCCGGCCCGAAGGCCAGCCCGGCGAGCCCAGCGGCCAACGCCGGGGCGGTCAGCAGTCGCAACATAAAAACTCCTGAGCCCGGCCTCCGGCCGGCCGGGGGGCGGAACGGTCAGTACGTGAATTTGAGGTCGAAGAGGTAATTCACCACTCGCCCGCTCGAATCGATCATCACCCTGGGGGAGAAGGATAGCCGGTCGGCGTAACTGAAGTCCAGCCCGGTAACCAGCTTCGCCCGGTCCCAGTTCTTGTCGAGCTTGAAGTCGAGCACTCCGTTCAGCTTGGCGGCCCTCGGGTTAGGTTCTGTCTGCTGAATCGGCGTGGGCGATCAGCACGCGGAGGTAGCGTCGGATGACGGCCAGTTGGACGGTGG
>JAIEQO010000107.1 GCA_019747655.1 Gemmataceae bacterium
TGGCCCTCGTGGCGGCCGGCGGGCTCGCCTTGGTCGGCCGGCGGCTGCGGCGGCGGGCCGGCTGACGTGTACCCGGCCCCGGCCGGCCGGTAGGATGACCGGACTCGGGGCCGGAAGCTCAACGGTCGAGCAGCCCGCTCATAACGGGTTGGAAGTGGGTTCGACTCCCACACGGCCCAACTGGACGGGACGACAGTAGCCGACCGGGACCGTCACCGGCCGCCCATCGCCGACGCCCGCAAGGGGTTGCGGCCCGGGCGTCGTCAGGTGGCGGTCCGGGGCGGTCCCTGACTGCACCGGGTTTTGCACCACCCCTGCACCGCTTTCTGCACCGCCCCGGGCGGCCTTCTCGAAGTCCGAGTCGAGGACTTGCAGGTAGTGCTTGAGGGCGACGGTCGGGGTGTTCCCGATCCAAGACGTGACGGCGTGAATCGGGTGGTGCTGCATCAGGTCCGTCTCGCACGACGCCCGCAGGTTCTGCCACAGCTTCGGCCAGGGTTGCAGACCGGCACGCCGGACCAGCTTCAGGAGTTGGGTCCGGACGTTCGGGGCCTTCCATCCGTCCGGCCCGGGGGCCGCCGCCCGGCATCCACCGGGGACGACGTACTCGGCCCCGTCGGCGGCCAGCTCCCACGCCTCGTCCGGGTGTGGCCGGAGGGCGGCGAAGATCGGCACCACCCGGTACGCCTTCCCGGGCAGGTGCTCCGTCTTGCAGCTCGGGACCGTCATCCGCCCCGCCTCCCAGTTCACGTCGGCCCACCGCAAGGATAGCACCTCGGACGGGCACCGGAGTCCGGCGTGCCGGGCGAGGGCGAGCATGATCCGCCACGCCGGGTTGCCGACGGCGATGACCCGCTCCACGTCCGCGGCCGGGACGTACACCTTGCGGTCGGCCCCGCCGGTCGCCCGGGCCTTCACCCCGGCGAACGGGTTGGCCTCGATCAGCTCGAGCGCCGCCGCGTCCTGGAACAGCTTGCGGACGGTCCGCAGCCGCCGGGCGGCGGTGTCGGGGGACAGTTTCGGGGCCCGGGTCAGGTAGTGGGTGCGGAAGGCGTCGGCGGCGGCCGGGGTAATGTCCCGGAGCGGGGCCGCCTCGCCGAAGTACCGGGTCAGGTCGTTGGCCACGGTGTTCAGGTTGACCGCGGTGGCCGGCTTGAACTCGGCCCGGCAGGCGGCCAGCCGGTCGGCCAGGAACGCCCCCAGGGTACGAGACGCCCGGACCGGGATCAGCCCGACGGCGGCCAGCTTGGCGGCCAGGTCGTCGCCAATCCCGGCCACCCAGGCGGCCGTCTCCCCGTCGAGCGGCAGCCGGGACACCACCGCCGCGTTCAGGGCCTCGACCTTTAGCTTGACCCCCTCGGCCACCTTCTTCGGCACCTTGCCCAGCCGGACCGACCGCCGCCTCCCGTCCCCGGCGACGAACTGAACCGTCCGGTTGCCCTTCCCGTCGCTGCTGAGCGAGGCCATCGTCGTCTCCACGGCGGTCGCGGCCCCGCGGCCGGTCGGTCTTGGTCGGAGTGAGGAGAGCGTACCCAGATTCCGAAGGCCCAGCCATGTCGGTCGGCTGTTCCCGGCCTCGGCCCGTGTGGGGCGGGCCGAGGCTGCGGCCCGCCCCGTCTGGTCCCATTCTGGGAAGGACGAACCCGGGGCCGCCGGCGGAAGACCCGGGAGTTCGCCATACACCCGAACCCCGGTTCGCCTTTCAAACCCTAACATTTCGCACGGGCGCTGACCCGGTAGACAGACGCCCCGGCCCCCAGCCGCCCGCGGCGGACGACGGTGACGAGGCCCCGGCCGGCCAACGACCGGAGGGCCTTCTGCACGCACCGGACCGTCACCCCGGCCCGCTCCGCCAGGCTCGCCTGGGACACCGTCGCCAGCCCGGTGTCCGCCTTGACATCCCGGAAGATGACCAGCCAGACCGCCACTTCGGAGCCCGTCAGGTCCCGCATCACGGCGTCGATGAACCCGTTCAACGCTCGGAACCGGTCGCCCCGGGCGGGGGGCGACGGCCGGGCCGGTCGGCCGCCGTCGGGACGCGGGGTCGGGTCGGGCCGTGGCGGTGATACCGACCCGTCCCCCACGCCCCGGATCAGGGCCGACTCGGCGTCGGTTGCGAACCGGGCGAACCCGGGCGGCAAGGCGGCCAGCCCGAGGGCGTCGAACCACTCGACCGGGTAGGCGTCCGGGCAGCGGCCCGCCCACGCCGAGCCGGGGGCCGGCGGGTCGGTCGTCATCGGTTGGTCCTCTTGCCCGCCGTTCCCGGGGCGGCGTCGAACCCGTCGAGCGGGTCCCCCGGGTCGTACCGCTGGAACTCGCCGCTGAACCGCAGGTAAAGGTCGGTCGGCTTGCCGTACCGGTTCTTCAGGCACCGCAGGACGGCAGCTCCGTCGGCCGCCTCAAGTAGGTACGCGCTGTCAGCCCCGAACTCCAACTCGGCCGACCCCCGGAAGCTGGCCAGCCCTAGCCCGGCGTAGGCCGACCGGCCGGCCCCGTCCTTCTGCCGGCTGACGCTCGACACCGCCACCACGCCGGCCCCGGCCAGGGCCAGCCGTCGCAGCCCGGACATGACCCCGTCCAGATTCTCCCGCAGGTCCTTAGCCGCCCCGAACCGCTGGCAGTAGTCGACCACCGCCAGCGCGGCCCCGAACCCGTCCAGGGCGGCAGCCAAGTGGTCCAGGGTGAACGGCGGGTCGAGGAACGCCAGCCGGCCGAGCAGCCCGGCGTGTGCGGCCAGGGCCTTCCGGACCCGGTCCTTCTCCCCTGGGGAGTAGGTCTTGTCGGCAACACAGCCGACCGGCACCCCGGCCAGCCGGGCGGCGACCTTGGCGAGCAGGTCGGCCGGGGCCATCTCGACGTTCCCGACCACCGCCCGGAGGTCCGGGTGGTGGTGCAGCACGCCGGCGGCCAGTTGCACGGCGAGGGCCGTCTTGCCGGCCCCCGGCGGGGCCCCGATCAGCACCACCCGGCCGGGCCGGAGGTCGATCCCGCCGAACGGCGGCCCGGGGTCCCACCGGGCCGGGGCCGGGGCGTCCGGGTCGAACGCGGCCGACGCCGCGACG
>JAIEQO010000993.1 GCA_019747655.1 Gemmataceae bacterium
CCCGGCCGAGGCCGACGCCGCCGTCCGCGGCCTCGGGCTGCTGAAGTTCAGCCTCGGGCTCTACCTGCTGAGCGGCGTCCTCAGCGCCGGGCTGTCCGCCGCCCGGGCGGCCGCCGACGGCCCACGGGTACTGCTGACCGGCGAGCCCGGGAACTCAGCCGGGCTCATCATCGCCACGTCGGCCGTCGGGCTGGTCCTGGGGCTGGTGGCGGCGGCCCTGCGGCTGGTCGGGTACGCCCGGTGCAAGCCGGTCGGCCGGGCGGTCGGGTCGGACTCACTCCTCACCCCGGCGTCGGTCGGGGTGGTCCTCCAGGGGATCGCCCTGGTGCTGGTGTCGGCCGCGGGGCTGCACCCGGCCAAGCCGGCCGAGCAACACCCGGTGGTGACGGCCGCGGTCATGCTCGGCGGGTTCCTGAGCCTGGCCGGGGTGGGGCTGGAGCTGTGCGCCGCCTTCTGGTATCGGACAGTGCTGACGGCGCTGGCCGGTCCGGAGGCCGGGCGGCGGGTGCGGACGTACCTCATCACCCTGGCGGTGGCCGCGGCCGTCGGGTTCGTGGCGGCGTTCGGGTTCGGGATGGCGGCGGCATTCGCGGCCGTCGCCAAGAACGGGCCGCGGGCGGGGGGCGGGCCGGGGGCCCGGCCGAAGCCGTTCGACTTCGCCGACGTGCCGGACGAACTGTTGGTCGGGGCCGGGGTGGGGGCGGCGGCCGCGGTCGCCGTCGGGCTGGTGATCTGCTGGCAGTACTACCGCATCCTCGTGGCGTGCCAGGCCGCGATCGCCGCGACCGTGCCGACCGATGACCGGCCGGACGATCGCATCTGATCGCCAACTCACGGCCCGGACGGACCCGTCCCGGACACGGGCCCGCCGGCCGGCGGCCCGGCGACGCCCTTTTGCCGCCGGACCCACAGGTAGGCTGCGGTGAGGCCGACGGCGATGCCGGCGAACAAGCCGTATAAGGCCCCCCGGCTGGCATCCACCAACCGGGGAAGGTCTTCTTTGCCGGGCTCGGTCTGCCATCCGATGAGACCGCCTGCCGCCGCCCCGAGCACCATCGGCGCGACGGCGATGGCGACCCCCCCGAACAGCACCCGGGCCGGCGGGTCCGGCCGGTCCGCCTGCGGCTTGTACCGCAGGCCGGAGACGACGGAAGCTGCCGCCCCGATCAGGGTGAGTGTCGGCGTGAGGAAATACCACCATTCCGGGTCGCTCATCCGGGAGTAGAGAACGGCTTGGGCCACTGCGATCAGGGCAAAGAACGCGGCGTTCCCGAAGAACAGCACCTTCCGCGCGGTGGTCCCGGACATGGGCGATCTCCGTGTGGCCGGCGGGACAGTTGCCCCCCCCTTGACAGCACCGCGGTACAAGTAAGCCGTCAACGAAGAAATCCGCTCCGCCCGCCGGGTCAGCCCCCGAGCAGCCGGGTGAACCAGCTCCGGGCCGGTGGCCCCGGTGGGGGCGCGTCCACGTCTTCACCGCGTAGCACGGCCAAGCCCCAGGTGTGCCCGACCCGCTCGGCGTAGGCCCGGCCGCCGAGCTTCAGCAGCCGGGCGTACCCGTCGGCCAACAGCGGCCGGCGGCGGTCGATCCCGTGCCCGTCCGACCCGAGCAGGTGGACGAACCGGCCCCGCACCCACGCCTCCAGGCCCCGCTCCATGTCGTCCGACCACGGGTCGGCCAGGGCCCGGGCCGTCACCTGGACCAGGCACCCGGCGGCGATCCACCGCTCGGCCATGCCGGGGTCGTGGAGCAGGTCCGGGTAGCGCTCGGCGTGGGCCACGACGATCCGCACCCCGAGCGGCCGCAGTTGCTCGGCGGCGGGTAGGAGGTCGACGAACTCGCCGTGCGGCATCTCGACCAGCAGGTACTTGCCGCTGTCGCCGAGGGAGACGAGCCGGCCGGCGGCCCAGTCGTCGACGAGCGACGGCCCGGCCATCACCTCGGCCGACGGGTAGACGGCCAGCGGCACCTTCTTGGCGAGGAGGTCGGCCGCGAGGGCGGCGGCCGCCGGGCGGATGCGGTCCGGGGTGTTGTCGGGGTAGTCGGGGTTCTGGTGGCAGAGGGCGGCGGCGTGGCCGGCCCCTTCGGCGGCCAGCACCCGGCACATGGCGACGGCCACGTCCGGGAAGTCCGGCCCGTCGTCCAGGCCGGCCAGCAGGTGGACGTGGGTGTCGACGAGGGGGGGCATAACTCGTCCAGGGGCTCGCGCCCCTGGCACCACTCGGTCGCCCCTCCGGGGCTCAAGGGTTCGGAGTCCCGGAGGGGCGACCGACGGTAGCCGGGGGTGACAACCCCCGGTCCGTTTGTGCCGGTGGGGCGGCCGGGTCGGTCGCCGGGGTCACGTTCACAACCGCCCCCAGCACCTTCACCCCGGTGGCGGCGATCTGATCCCGGGCCCACCCCGCCCGGGTGGCGGCGTCGGCCCCGGCCCGGACGGCCAGGACGGCCCCGTCGGCGTAGTCCGCCAGCGCCGTCAGTTCGGCCGCGGCCGTGGCCGGCGGCCCGTCGATCAGGACGTACTCGTACCGGGCCCGCAACTCGGCGACCAGCTCCCGGAACTTCGGCCGGGTCAGCAGGTCGACCGGGTCCATCGCCCCCCGCCCGGCCGGGAGCAGGAACAGGTTTCCGACCTCGCACGACCGGACGGCCAGCCGCAGGTCGGTGTCGGCCGACATCACCGACCGCAGCCCGTCCCCGAGCCGGCCGAGCTGGAACAGCCCCTGCACCCCGGGCGTGCGGAGGTCGCAGTCCACCAGGACGACCCGCTTCCCGGCCTGGGCCAGCGAGACGGCCAAGTTCCCGGCCACTGTCGTCTTCCCGTCCCCCGGGCCGGGGCCGGTGACCAGGACGACGACGTGCCCGCGGTCCTGGAGGGCGGCGGTCAGGGCCCGGCGGGCGGCCCGGAACGCCTCGGCCTCGGCCGACGACGGCCGGTCGAACACGACCACGAGCCGGTCCCACCCCTCGCCCGACCGCCGCTCGGGCGGCAAGTCGGTGCGGATGGCCGAGACGCGGGCGAAGACCGGCAGGCCGAACGCGGTCGCGTCGTCGGCCGGCCCCTTCCGCGGCTTG
>JAIEQO010000037.1 GCA_019747655.1 Gemmataceae bacterium
GGCCGACCCGGGGACGAGCCGGACCCGGTCGACCGAGCCGACGTAGTGGCCGTCCTCGATGACGACGCCGTCGCGGTCGAGGAACACGGCGGGGCGGGGCTTCATGCGGGGGAGATGATGCCACGAACCCGGGCGGCGGTAAAGGCCACCCGGGGCGGGAAGTGCGGGGGGTGGGATTCGCACCCACGGCTTCGGGGGATTAGCCCGACGAGTTGTCTGCTACTCCACCCCCACGGGGTCATTGTACGCCCGCGGGGGTGTCGGCGGCCCGCCCGCCCTTACTTCTTCGGGGCCGCCGGCTTGGCCGGCGGCTTCTTGGCGTCCTTCTTCGGCTTCTTCTTCTCCTTGCCCTGTGCGTTGTTGCCCTTCGCCATCGGACCGCCCTCGGGGTGAGCGGGAATCGACCCGCGGCCCCAACCTGCGGGGCCGGCGGGGTTCGCGGCTCACCGCTTGAAGTACGCCCAAGCGGCCGGTTGACCACGTCCCCCGAACCCGGCGGGGGGCATATCATGTCCGGATTGCGGGCCGTGGCCGGCGTAACCCTCCCGTCCCTCACCCACCAGCCGCGGGGCCCAGGCCAAGGGCTCCGCCCCGGAGCGTCCGACGATGCCGACCAAGATCGACATGGCGAAGTTCGCCAAGTTCTGCAAGGACATGGGGTTCATCTTCCAGTCCTCGGAAATCTACGGCGGGATCAACGGGTTCTGGGACTACGGCCCGCTCGGGGTCGAGCTGAAGAAGAACATCAAGGACGCCTGGTGGCTGGACATGGTCCGCAACCCGCCGCCGGGGCCGGACGGCCAGGAGATCCGGATGGCCGGACTCGACTGCTCGATCATCATGAACCCCAAGGTCTGGGTCGCCTCCGGCCACGTCGGGGCGTTCGCCGACCCGACCCGCAAGTGCCCCGGGTGCGGCAAGTTCACCCGCGCCGACCAGCTCTGGCCGATCCTCGCCGAGTCGGAGTGGATGAACTCGCTGATCCAGGAGTTCGAGCCGGTCACGGGAAAGTACGACACCCCCCGGCTCATGAAGTGGGCCAAGGGGAAGGGGCAGAAGCTTGCTCCGAACCTGGCCCTGGTCAAGAACCCCGAAGTGACCCTGTCGTGGCTGGCGACCCGGGTGAACGGGCAGCCGGACGCCCCGCCGACGCTCCAGGAGTTCACCCAGTACATCGCCACCGAGCAACTGCACCAGACCGGCCTTCAGGACCCGTGCCCGGCCTGCGGGGCGCCGCTCGGCGAGGCCAAACAGGTCTCCCTGATGTTCGAGTCCCACGCCGGGCTGGAGAAGACCGACGAGAGCAAGGTCTACCTCCGGCCGGAGACGGCCCAGGGCATCTTCGCCAACTACCGGAACGTCCTCGACAGCACCCGGCTCAAGCTGCCGTTCGGGGTGGCCCAGGTCGGGAAGGCGTTCCGGAACGAGGTGACGCCGCGGAACTTCACCTTCCGCAGCCGCGAGTTCGAGCAGATGGAGATCGAGTTCTTCTGCCACCCGGACGAGTCGATGAGGTGGTACGAGTACTGGCGGGACCTGCGGAAGAAGTGGTACAGCACCCTAGGCATCCGCAGTGACAACCTCAAGCCCCGTGAGCAGGCGGCCGATGAGCGGGCGTTTTACTCGATCGGGACGACCGACATCGAGTACCTGTTCCCGTTCTCGGACGACCCGCAGGAGCTGGAGGGCGTTGCCCACCGCGGGGCCTACGACCTGACCCAACACGCCCAGCACAGCGGGATGGCCGAGAAGTTCATGTACTTCGACGAGGACCGGTGGAACGCCGACGCCGGGACCCGGACGACGAACTCGTTCAAGGAGTGGATGAAGGGGAACCCGCCGGCCGCGGACGTGGCCAAGTACCAGTTCACCCCGCACGTCATCGAGCCGTCGGCCGGGGCCGACCGGTTCACCCTGGCCGTCCTGTGCGAGGCGTACACCGAGGACAAGGTGCCCGACAGCAAGGGGAACGAGGAGACCCGGGTGGTGATGAAGTTCCACCCCCGGCTGGCCCCGATCAAGGCGGCCATCTTCCCGCTGGTGAACAAGGACGGGATGCCGGAGAAGGCGACCAAGCTCTACCGCGAGCTGAAGCCGCACTTCAACGTCTTCTTCGACGACAAAGGGGCGGTCGGCCGGCGGTATCGACGGCAGGACGAGGCCGGGACGCCGTTCTGCGTCACCATCGACGGCGACACCCTCAAGGACGACACGGTGACGGTCCGCGACCGGGACACCCTCAAGCAGGAGCGGGTGCCGATGTCGCAGGTCCGGGCGGTGATCGAGAAGGCGCTGACGCCGGGGGTGTGACCGATTCCCCTGGGACCGCGGCCGTCCCGGCCGCACAGAACGAAGAGCGGCCGGGACGGCCGCGGTCCCAGGGGACGTGGAGTTGTTGGGGAACCGGCCCGCGCACCCGCGATAACCGGGGCGCGGGCCGGGGGCGGTCAGCGGGCGCTCCGGTCGGCGCTCCCGTAGGGATTCGGCTTGTGACGCGCTTTCCGGAGGCGGGACTGTTCGATCCGGCCGCGGGAGTTCGCCACTACAAAAGCGAGTACACCATCCTCGGTACGATCGGCACCGCGGCCCACTGGATGTTCAAGTTCGACCGATCCTGGGAGATCGTCCCCGGAGAGTGGATATTCGAATTCTGGCATGCCGGTCGAAACCTAGGAAGCCAGCGGTTTTGCGTATTGGATGCCGAAACCGCGCCCAGCCGCCAAATACCGGAGAGCTGCGAAGCCGTCGTCGGGCGGGCGGAGACCGAGCGGAAATTCGGGGCGGGGCGCACGGGGAGGCGCTCATGAGGGTTCGCGCTCGTTCCTTCGTTGCGGCGATCGGAACACTGACTTTAGCGGCCTACGTTCTTGCCGCTGCGATTCACATTACCGTCGAAGCTTGCGGCCCGCTGCCCGCCGCGACCCATGCGATCTCCGCAAGCGCGGATCCGGAATCGCACCCGCAGCGGGACGCCGCGACCGATCGGCACTGTCACGGATGCTCCTCGGCTGCGATTCAGGTGCCTGCGCAGACCGTCTCGGTGCGGATATCGAAGGCTCCACCGCCTTGGCCACT
>JAIEQO010000372.1 GCA_019747655.1 Gemmataceae bacterium
GAACAGCCCGCCGGGCGGCTGGGCGGCGGCCCCGCCGGCGGCCCAGAGGACCGCGGCGACGGCCACGCTACCCGCCGTCCCCGCCCGGGTCGCCGGTGCTGTAGTTCGGCGCTTCCTGGGTAATAGCGATGTCATGCGGGTGGCTCTCCTGGACACTCGCCGGCGACACCTGGATGAACCGGGCGGTGGTCCGCAGGTCGGCGAGCGTCCGGCACCCGCAGTACCCCATCCCGGCCCGGACCCCGCCGACCAACTGGTAGACGAACGGGGCCAGCGGGCCCTTGTACGGGACCCGCCCCTCGACCCCCTCGGGGACCAGCTTCCCGCCGGCCGTCGGCCGCCCGCCGGCGGCCCCGGGGCCGGCCCGGTCGCCCTGGGCGTACCGGTCGGCCGACCCGGCCACCATCGCCCCGAGCGACCCCATCCCGCGGTACACCTTGAACGTCCGGCCGCGGTACAGGATGGTCTGCCCGGGGCTCTCCGCGAGGCCGGCGAAGAGCCCGCCGATCATGACCGCGTGGGCCCCGGCGGCCAGCGCCTTGGTCAGGTCGCCGCTGTACCGCACCCCGCCGTCGGCGATCAGCGGCACCCCGGTCCCGGCCAGCCCCCGGGCCGCGTTGGCGATGGCCGACATCTGCGGCACCCCGACGCCCGACACAATCCTCGTAGTACAGATTGATCCAGGACCTATCCCAACTTTCACCGCGTCGGCCCCGGCGTCGGCCAGGGCCCGGGCCCCGTCGGCGGTGGCCACGTTCCCGGCCACCACGTCGATCGGGTGCCGCCGCTTCAGCTCCTTGACCGTCTCGACCACGTTCCGGCTGTGCCCGTGGGCCGAGTCGACCACCAGCACGTCGACCCCGGCCCCGATCAGCGACGCCGCCCGCTCGTAGTCGTGGACCCCGACCGCCGCCCCGACCTTCAGCCGCCCCCGGGCGTCCTTGCAGGCGTGCGGGAACTTCTGCGTCTTGTCGATGTCCTTGATGGTGATCAGGCCCTTCAGACGGAATTGATCGTCCACCAGGAGCAGTTTCTCCACCTTATTTTTCGTCAGGAGCTGCTGGGCCGCCTCCAGGGTGGTGTCCTCCGGGGCGACGACCAGGTTGTCCCGGGTCATCACCTCGGCGATCCGGGTGGCGTTGTCGGCCAGGAACTTCAGGTCCCGCCGGGTCAGGATGCCCTTGAGCACCCCGTTGACCGTCACCGGCACCCCGCTGACGTGGTGCTCCTCCATGAGCTGCCGGGCCTGCCCGACGGTGGCCTCCGGCGGGAGCGTCACCGGGTCGGTGATGATCCCGTTCTCGCTCCGCTTGACCTTGTCCACCTCCCGGGTCTGGGCGGTCACGCTCAGGTTCTTGTGGATGACCCCGATCCCGCCCTCCTGGGCCAGGGCGATGGCCAGTTCGCTCTCGGTGACGGTGTCCATCGGACTGGACACCAGCGGGATGTTGATCCGGACGTTCCGGGAAAGCTGGGTCCGGACATCCACGTCCCGGGGGACCACGTCCGAGTACCCGGGCTCGAGCAGGACGTCGTCGAACGTGATCCCCTGGTAGGCGATCCGGTCCTGCATGGCGGCGGTCCTCGCGGCGGGCGGTGGGATTTGCGATTATAGGAAGTGGGGGCGAACGGCGGAAGCCGGCCCCGGGGAGGACTGTCATGGGTCGCTGGGTCGCGGTCGCCGCCGTCGGGGTCGGGGTGGCCGGGCTGGTTTGGGGAGTCGGGGCCGGCCGCCGGTCCGCCGGCCAGACCGGACCGGACGAGGAACTGACGGGCGAGTGGCGGGCCGAGCAGGCCGACCCGTCGGGCCTGGAGAAGCGGACCCACACCCTCCGGTTCCTCGACGACGGCCGGCTCGAATGGGACACCGTCCACCGCCGCCCGGGCTACCCGACGTGGTCCCGCCGCGTGGCCCGGTACGAGTTCCGGGGCGACGAGTTGCGGCTGGAGATCGAGCCGGCCGGGCGGGCCCCGTTCGACCCGCCCGCCCTCGGGCCGGGGGACGCCGAGCGGGTCTTCCCGGTCCGCTGGGAGGCGCCGGACCGGGCCGCCTTCCGGGTCCGGTTCGGCGGGCTCAACCCGCTTTACGCCGAGGCCGTCTTCCGCCGGGCGACGACCGAGGTGCCGGCCCACGAGCGGCCGGCCGAGGCGCTGGCCCGGCTCGACCGGTCGCCGCCGAAGCTACCGCCCGGCGTGGGGGAGGCGAAGTACCTGGTGATGGCGTTCGGCCCGGAGGCCCGGTTCCGGGTCTGGCTGGCCGACACCGGGAGCGCCGTCTATGTGGACCGCAACGGCAACGGCGACCTCGCCGACGACGGCCCGCCGGTCCGATTCGCCCGGGCCGACCGGCTCCGGCTCCTCGAACTCACCGAAGGCGAGTCCCGGGGTCAGTCGCAGGAGTTGGTCACCCACCTCGGCGATGTGACTGACCCGCACACCGGGGACCGGTACGAGGTTGTCCACTACTCCGGCTTGCGGTTCGGCGGGGGACCGCTGACGACCGCATCGCTCAAGGTGCGGCGGGGCGGCAAGCCGGAACAGGGGTCCGGCTACTCCCCGGCCGACCGGGCCGAAGCCGCCCCGATCCTGCACTTCGGCAGCAACCGCCTCGTCCCGTCGCTTATGGGCGCGGTGACCTTCGCCGACCAGGCGGACCGGATCGGCATCTACTACTCCGAGTCCGGCCGGCATGTCGGCGGGTCCCCGTTCCTGAACCTCGGGACGCCGGGCGTCGGGACGCGGTCGGGGGTGGGGTCGGGAGGCGACCTCCTGAAACTCTCGGAAGGCGTTAGCCCGGTGGCCGAGTTCACCTTCACCCCGGCGAACCCCGCCGACCCGCCGATCTCGGTCCGGGTGGTCGGTCGTTCGCAGATGTTCTGGCACTCCGACGGCGCCCGGGTGGTCGCCCCGGACGGGGCGCGGGCCGGGCTGGACATGGCCCGGGTGCGGGTGACGTTCCCCGGCTGCCCGTGGGGTGAGGTCGAGCCGGCCGAGTTTACGATGGACGTGATCCCGAGGAGGTGACGCGGTGACTTGGCGAGCGGGGGCGTCAGCCCGCTGCTTCTTGGTGCCAGAAGAAGCAGCGGGC
>JAIEQO010000313.1 GCA_019747655.1 Gemmataceae bacterium
GGTCGACCTTCGGCGCCGGCCGGTTGCCGCGGCGCGGTTGGGTCGGCGCGTCACCCCCGGCGGCCGCAGTCGCGGCGGCACCGGCCGGCGGGGCGGCCTTCTCGTCCAGGTCGAACCGCACCCCGTCGGCGAACGCCCACTTGTACTTCGTCTTCTCGGCGTGGAAGTCGCCGTCGGTGACGGAGAGGTGGGCGGCCCGCCCCTTCGTCACCCGGCCGACCTGTGGGGCCACCCCCAAGAGGTCGGCCGCGTCCCGGGTCAGGGCGGCCAGCGCCGCGTCGGCCGGCAGCCCGGCGGCGATCGCCTTGCGGACGTTCTCGCGGCTCGTCTCGGCCGCCCGCGGCCCGCCGAGGTCTTGCGTCATGAACGCGAACTTGACGCCGGCGGCGTGCAGCTTGGCCGCACACGCCACGTCCTCCTGCCGCTTCCGTTCCAGCTCCTCCCGCACCCGGATGGGCAGGTCCTTTTCACTGTCCGCGGCGGTGGCGAAGTTGAGCCGGAGGACGACGGGCACGTTCTCGGCCTTGAGCCGGTCGGCCACCTTCCACGCCTGCCGGCCGCCGGCGATCGTTGGCTTCAGTTTGAACTCGGCGGCGAAGTCGAGGGCCCGGTGAATCTGGTCGGCGGTGTCGGCCTTGAGGACGACCGGCAGCTTGCCGTCGAGGGCCGGCCAGAACGCCTCCAGGCACGGGTCGGCGGCCGGCCGCCGGCCGACCCGCCCGCCGGCGTCGAACGCCGCCTGCCGCCGCCGCAGCCAGCCGGCGTCGAGCAGCGTCTGGCGGTTGTGGGCGACGACGCCCATGAGGGCGGTCGGGTAGTCCGGCCCGATGACCCGGCCGAACTCGCCGTGCAGGGCGACCGGGGCCTTCAGGACGGCCTCCCGGGGGGCCGCCCCGCTCAGGCTGACGAGGGCACTGGTGCCGGAGAAGTAGCCGCCGTCGGGGGCGACGAGGTGGGCGGTGAACCCGGCCCGCCGCCACGGGGCGACGGCGTCCTCGTCGGGCTTCAGGGCCGTCTGGACGGCGAACTCGGGGGTCATCCCCTTGCGGTTGTCCGGCTTGGTGGCGACGAGCGGGTCGGCGTCCCGGTCGTCGGCGGCCGGCGGCCCGGCCAGCGACCGCCGCAGGGCCGGGTCGTACCCCCGGGGGCTGCCGGCGTCGACGAACCCGGGGTAGACGGTCAGCCCGGTCCCGTCGATGACCAGGGCGTCGGCGGGGACGGCGACATCCGGCCCGACGGCGGCGATGAGCCCGTCGCGGATCACCACCGTCGCCTTCGGGAGGACGGTGCCGGGCTCGACCACCACCCGGGCGTCCTTGACGGCGTAGGCGGTCGGCTTGAGGTCGGCGGCGTTCTGGGCGGCGGCCGGTGCCGCGAGGAGCGGGACGAACAGCAGCGCGAGACGCGGGGCCCTGGCAGTCATGGGTTGTCCCGGGTGGGTATGGGTGACGGGGAGGTGCTACCCGTTGTACCCGGCCCGGGGCCGCCCGGCCCTACTTCTTCCGGAGTTCGGCGACCTGCTTCTTTAGCTCCGCGACCTCGGCTTCGAGCCTCCGCACCCGCTCGGCGAGGTCTCCGCCGCCGGCCCGGCCCCGTTCGTCCGCCGGGGTCTCGGCGAAGCTGACCTGAGCCGGCTCCGGCGAGGTCAGGTTGTACACCTTCTGGAGGTGCTTCCCGACCGCCGCCTCTGCCTCGGCCGTCGTCAGCCCGGCGACGGGGACGCGACCGACCCGGGGCCCGAGGGGCAGCGTCCCGGCCGCCTCGACCCGGAGCACCTCCGTGTAGTCGCCTGTGATAGCCTGGCCAATGCTGTGTTGGACCCGCAGCCGGTCCCCAGGTTTGATGCGGGCCTCGCCGCCCGGGGCCGCCGCGGCGACCCAGTCGAGCCGCACCACCTCGACCTGGGGTGCTTCCCCGCGCCGCCAGGTGGCCAGGAAGTGGTCCGCCAGCATGGCCTCGGCCGCCTCGACCGTCAGCCCGGCGATCTTCACCCGCCCCCCGTTCCCGATCCCGAGCGGGACCTTCCCGGTCGGCTCGACCCGAACCCCGTCGAACACGACCGGTACTGCCCCAGCATGGTGGCCGAGGGCCGTGATCTTCAGCCGCTCGCCGGGACGAATCAGCTCGTCCGGGACAGGGGCGGCGGGCGGGGTCGGCTTCGCGGCAAGCTCCGCGGGCTTGGCCGGCGGGTCGGCCTTCGCCGCGGGCTTCGGGTCGTCGGCCTGGGCCGAAGGCCAGACCGCCGCCCCGCCGGCCGCCAGCCCGGCTGCCGCCACCACCGCCCCGGCCAGCACCGCCAGCTTGGCCCGCGTCATCATCGCCAGTTCCCCCATTGCCAGGACCGCCGGCGTCCCCGCCCGGACCCCGGCCGCGAACAGCACCGCCGCTTCACTCGTCGCACCCACCATCGCGGGCGACACCGCCACCGTCCCGCCGGCCAGGAGCGCGGCCGGGACCTCGCCGAGCCGCCGGGCCAGCCGGAGCCGCAACCGCTCCCGGCCGCCGTCGAGCCGCCGGCGGACGGTACTCAGGCTCCACCCGAGTTCGGCCGCCGCCTGCTCCTGGGTCAGCCCGCGGACCAGGCAGGCCAGCACCGCGGCCCGCTCCCGCTCCGGCAGTCGAGCGAGTTCGTCGTCCAGCACGACACGGAGGTCATCACCGGCCGGGCCGCCACCCACCTCCAACGAGCGGGCCGCCGCGGCGGCCCGCTCGTGCCGCTGCCGCCGGGCGGTCTTGTCCCGCAGCCGGATGGCGACGTGCCGGGCCACGCCGTACAGCCAGCTCCCGACGACGCCCCCGCCGCGGACCGACCCCGCTCGCCGGGCCAACACGAGGAATGCCGCCTGGAAGGCGTCGTCCGCGTCGGCGTCGTTCCGCAGGACCCGCCGGCAGACGCCGAGGACGGCCGGCCCGTGCCGGCGGACGAGTTCGGCGAACACCTCCGGGTCGGCCGCGGCAGCGAAGCGTCGCAACAGGCCCGCGTCGGAGGCGTCGGCCCCGGCCGCGAGCCGTCGGACGTGCTTCAGGAGGTGGGAGCCGTCGCCCATCGGACCCCGCCCGGTCGCCGGTCACACCCATAGTCCCGCGCCGCGG
>JAIEQO010000065.1 GCA_019747655.1 Gemmataceae bacterium
CACCGGCTGAGCACGGCCGACGCCCGCCCGGCGATCGCGGCCAAGCGGCAGACCGAGCCGGCCAAGCTCGGGCGGATGGTGAAGGGTGAACTCGACTGGATCGTCCTGAAGGCGCTGAGCAAGGACCGGGACCGGCGGTACGAGACGGCCACCGGGCTGGCGAGGGACGTGGAGCGGTTCCTGAACCGGGAGCCGGTGGCGGCCGGCCCGCCGTCGGCGGCGTACCGGGCCCGGAAGTTCGTGGCCCGCAACCGGGCGGCGGTGACGGCCGCCGGGCTGGTCCTCCTGGCCCTGGTGGCGGGGGTCGCCGGCACCACCTGGCAGGCGGTCCGGGCCGAGGTCGCCCGGGCCGAGGCCGAGCAGCAGCGGCAGAACGCTCTGGCGGCGGCCGAGACGGAGAGAGCGGCCCGCGAGGCCGAGGCCGACCAGCGGGCCGTCGCCCAGGCCAAACAGGCGGAGGCCGAGGACCAGCGGCGGCGGGCCGAGGCCGGCGAGAAGCTCGCCGGCGACCGGCTCGCCCAGGTCGAGGCCGAGCGGCGGAAGGCCGCCGAGGAGGCGGGGATCGCCCGGGCGGTGAAGGACTTCTTGCAGAACAAGCTGCTGGCCCAGACCGACACGACGGTCCAGGCCGACGCGCTGGTGGAGGCCGGCGGGTCCGCGTCCGGGGCGACGCTCAACCCGACCGTTCGCGAGCTGCTCGACCGGGCCGCCCGCGAACTGACCCCGGACAAGACCGAGGCGAGTTTCCCGAACCAGCCCCGGGTCCAGGCAGAAATCCTGCACACGGTCGGGGACACCTACCGCCGCATCGGCGAGTATCGACCGGCGATCGACCTCCTGAAACGGTCCAACGCCCTGCTCCGGCTCCACCACGGCCCGGACCACCCCGACACGCTCGCCAGCACGTCCGTCCTCGCCCACGCCTGCCAAGAGGCCGGCCGGCCGGACCTGGCGCTGCCGCTGTACGAGGAGGCGCTCGCCCTCACGAAAGCCAGGTTCGGGCCCGATCACCTGGATACGCTCACGGTTACGATCGGGCTCGCCAGAGCGTACCGGGACGCCGGCCGGCACGACCGGGCCGTGCCGCTGTTCGAACGAACGCTGGCGGTCCGGAAGGACCGGCTCGGCCCCGACCACCCCGACACGCTCTCCAGCATGGGGCACCTCGGGGTCGCGTACCACGCGGCCGGGGAGCCGGACCGGGCCCTCCCGCTGTGCCGGGAGGCGTACACCCGGCGGAAGGCCCAGCTCGGCCCCGACCACCCCCTCACGCTCGCCAGCATGGCCGACCTCGCCCAGGCGTACCTCGCGGCCGGCCGGCCCGACCGGGCGGTACCGCTGTACGAGGCGGCGCTGGCCCTCCGGAAGGTCAAGCTCGGCCCGGACCACCCCGAGACCCTGGGCACCATGAACAACCTCGGCGCCGCGTACCACGCGGCCGGCCGGCCCGACCGGGCCGTCCCGCTGCTCGAGGAGGGGCAGGTGCTCCGGAAGGCCAAGCTCGGCCCGGACCACCCCAGCACGCTCGCCGCCGCCGGCAACCTGGCCACGGCGTACTGGGCGGGGCGGCGGTACGACCGGTCCGTCCCCCTCCTCGAGGACACCCTGACCCGCCAGGAAGTCAAGCTCGGGCGGGACCACCCGAACACCGTCACGACCGCGTACAACCTGGGCGTGAACTACCGAGACGCGGGCCGGGCGGCCGAGGCGGTGCCGCTGCTGGAACGGGTGTACGCACTCTGGGCCCGGGACCCGGCCCGCCGCCGGACGATCGGGTGGGACCTGTACACCGCCTACGCCCGGGCCGGTCGCCCGGCGGACGCGGCCCGGGTGGTCGGCGAGGTGCTGGCCCAGGAGCGGGCCGGGCACGAGCCCGGCAGCCCGGGACTCGGCGGACTGCTGGCGGCCTACGGGAAAATCCTAACCGACCTGGACCCGGCGGCGGCCGAGCCGGTCCTGCGGGAGTGCCTGGAACTCCGCGAGAAGCTGAACCCGACGGCGTGGAACACCGCGAACGCCAAGTCGCTGCTCGGCGGGGCCCTCGTGGGCCTGGGGCGGCTGGCCGAGGCCGAGCCGCTCCTGGTGGCCGGCTACGCCGGGCTCCTGGCCGACCGGGCGAACATCCCGCCGCCGGCGGCGAACAACCTGCCGGACGCGGCCGACCGGTTGGTCGAGTTGTACGTCGCCCTCGGCAAGCCCGACGAGGCCAAGCGGTGGCGGGCGGAGCGTGCGAAGTACCCGTTCGTCGCCCCGCCCCCGCGGCCGGCGAAGTGACCGCCCGGCGTGGTACAATGCCGGCCAGGAGGTGCCGCATGCCGATGCACGACTGGGCCCGGGTCGAGCCGACCATCTTCCACCACTTCCACCAGCAGTGGTCGGCCGAGATCTGCAAGGCCCTCAACGCCGGGCTGCTCCCGCCCGGGCTGTCCGCGCTCATCGAACAGCACACCGGCGGGGTGGTGCCGGACGTGCTGGCCGTCGAGCGGCGCGGCCCGCGGAAGCCCCGCCCCGGCGGGACGGCTACCGTCCCCCGCACCCGGATGAGAGTCGAGACCCAGGGCCAGACCCTCCTCCGCCGGGCCAACCGCGTCGCCATCCGGCACCGGCTCGGCGAGGTCGTTTGTATCATCGAGATCGTGTCGCCGGGGAACAAGGCGAGCCGGTCGGCGGTCCGGTCGTTCGTGGAGAAGACCCACGAGTTCCTGCGGGCCGGGGTGAACGTCCTCTTGGTCGACCCGTTCCCCCCCGGCCCCCGCGACCCGCACTCGCTGCACAAGCTGATCTGGGACGAGGTCGACGACGTGCCGTTCGAGATGCCGGCCGGGGAGCCCCTGCTCTTGGCCGCGTACCGGGTCGGGGACGAAAGCGTCGGCCAGACGCCGGTCGCGTTCCTGGAGCCGTTCGCCGTCGGGGCGGCGCTGACCGAGATGCCGGCGTGGATCGACCCGGACTCGTTCGTCGGGGTGCCGCTCGAAGACACCTACCAGGCGGCGTGGGCGGTGTGCCCGCCCGACTACCGCCACCTCGTCGAGCACGGCCGCCTCCCCGACGAATAGACCCTCTTCACGGTAGTGACGAGGTGGGTCGCTCCCTCCGGGTGGGTGTTGGACTCAGGCCGTCGGGGTGGG
>JAIEQO010000255.1 GCA_019747655.1 Gemmataceae bacterium
GGACTCCAACACCACCGCCACACCGACGCGAAGCCCGCTCCAGCGGCCGCCGGTCACAGCAACTCGGCGATCGGCTCCGGGTCGTCGAGGGTGTTGACCGGCCGGCCGGTGGGGTCCGTCACCTGGAGGTTCGGGTCGATCCCGAGCACCCGGTAGATGGTCGCGTGCAGGTTCGACGGGGTCAGCGGCCGGGCCTTCGGGTGCTGGCCGAGCCGGTCGGTCGACCCGACGACCGTGCCGCCCTTCACCCCGCCACCGCCCATCAGCACCGACATGGAGTGCCCCCAGTGGTCCCGGCCGGGCGTCCCCTGGCTCATCGGGGCCCCGCCGTTGCCGCCGTCGTTCATCTTCGGGGTCCGCCCGAACTCCCCCATCACCACCACCAGCGTCGAGTCCAACTGACCGCGGTCGGCCAGGTCCTCGTACAGCGTGGCCACCGCCGCGTCCAGCCGCGGCAGGCAGTCCTCGTACCCCTTCTGCAGGTCCCAGTGGTGGTCCCACCCGCCGAAGTGGACGGCCACGAACGTCGTCCCGGCCTCGACCAGCCGCCGGGCCAAGAGGCACGACTGGCCCCAACTGTTGCGGCCGTACCGGTCCCGCAGCTTCTCGTCCTCCTTGCCGATGTCGAACGCCAGCCGGGCGGCCGGGCCAGTGACGAACTCGTAGGCTTGCTTGCCGAAGCTGTCGAGGGCGGCGGCCGTGGTGTTGCCGTCGAGCTGCGTGCGGGCGGTGTCGAAGTGGGCCAAGAGCCCGCGGCGGTCGTCCAGCGCCCCCACCGTCAGCCCGGCGGCGAGGTTCAGGTTCTGGACCTTGTACCCGGGGGTGCTCGGCTCGCCGGCGACGAACGGGTCGTGCCGGGCCCCGAGCAGGTGCCCGCCGAAGTACCCGGGCACGAGCCCGATGCTGGCCGCGTGTGGGACGGCGACGTACCCCGGCATCCCGGCCGCCCGGGGGCCGACCGCCCGGTCGGCGATGGCCCCGATGCCCGGGAATTTCGGGGCGTTGTTCGCCCCGCTGACGCCCAGGTCCTTGGTCGTCAGCATCCGGTGGCCGCCGGCGAAGTGGTCGCCGGTGTCGTGGTGGATCGACCGGACGACCGAGAAGTGCCGGGCGGCCCGGGCCTGCCGCGGGATCATCTCGCTCACGTCGATCCCGGGGACGGACGTTCTCGTCGGCCGCCAAATGCCGGCGTACTCGGCCGGGGCGTCCGGCTTCATGTCCCACAGGTCCATGTGGCTCGGGCCGCCGTCGAGCCAGACCAGGATGACCGACGTGTCCTTCCCGGCCGACCCCGAGGGGCTGCTCGCCCGGGCGACCGGTACGCCGGCCAGCCCGAGCCCGGCGAACCCGGCCGCCCCGACCTGGAGGAAGCTCCGCCGGCTGACGCCGTGGCAGTACCGGCCGGACGGTCCGAGGTCGAGGCGGAACATGGCGAGTCCTCGGGGAGTTGGGCCGTGGCCGTGAGGCCGGCGGGAGGTCGGATGCGGCGGGCGGGCCGCGGCTGGCAGGTGAGAGAATTGTGAACTCCGACCGGGCGGTCGTCAAGCCGGAATCCCGCATCGGCGCGGGGCCGTCGGCTTGCCCGGATCTCCGGCCGGTGTGGGCACCCGGTTGGAGTCCCGGCTTCAGCCGGCTCCGGCCGAGGAGGACCGGCTGAAGCCGGGACTCCAACCGGGCCGCCAGGCCATCGTGACACGCGATCTAGCCCGTGCCTTGCTGCCGCAGGCCGTCGTGCCGGGCCAGGGCCAGCCCGGCCCAGTGGCTCAGGCCGCGGGGCGTGAACCCGAGCGACCGGGCCGCTTCGTCCCCGAACAGGCACTCGATGACCGTCCGCTTGTCGCCCGCGTCCAGGAACGGGGCGATCACCTCGCGGGTGTACTCCCGGTCGTCGGGGTCGAGGGTCGGGCCGGTGCAGCCGGCCGCGGCGAGGACGTGCCCCTCCTGGGTCATCAGGTCGCGGAGCGTCCGGGCCGGGCCGTGCCGGCGGACGGTGGCGGCCCGGTACGCGGCCGTCAGTACCGCCTCGCGGACCGTCCGCGGCGAGGGCTCCTCGCTGCTCCAGAGGAGGCCCGTGACCCAGAATCGCTTGTTAGTCGGGTCCGGCCGGCGGAAGTCGTGCTCCGTGGCGTACCGGTTGGTCCACCCGCCCATCAGGTCGTCCACGACCACCAGCCCGGCCTTGTACTCCCCCGGGTCGCCCCGGAGGGCGGCCCCGGCCTCGGCGGCGGCTTGTGCCCCGACCGCGTCGCCGTCGAACGCCAGGAGGACATCCAGCCGGGCCGCGACGTGCTCCTTGCCCATCGGGTTCATGGCCACCAGCGGGACCAGCTCCAGGTCCGACCGGTCGTCGCGGAGGATGGTCCGGAGGTACTCCTCGAACCGCCCCCGGCCGCGGGGGAGGTTGAGCAGCTCCCGCTGGATGCGGAGGAGGGGGACGTAGTCCAGTCTCATCGGCCGACCTCCCGCCCGGCGGATTTCGTGTATCAACCGGCCCCGCCCGGTAAGTAGTAAGTCGGGGGGCGGGCGGCGTCCCGACCCGGGGGGAGCGACATGGCGGCCGGCCAGACGGGCGGGGTCCTCCGGCACCTCCGCGGGGTCGCCCTCGCGCGGGGTGGGGCCGGGCCGGCCGACGGCCAACTGCTGGCCGACCACCTGGCCGGCCGGGACCCGGCGGCCCTGGCCGCCCTGGTCCGCCGGCACGGGCCGATGGTCTGGGGCGTCTGCCGGCGGGTGGTCGGGAACCACCACGACGCCGAGGACGCCTTCCAGGCCACCTTCCTCGTCCTCGTCCGCAAGGCCGGCTCGGTCGCGTCCCCGGACCTGCTGGCCAACTGGCTGTACGGGGTGGCCCACCAGACCGCCCTCAACGCCCGCCGGGCGGCCGCCCGGCGGCGGGCCCGGGAGAAGCAGGTGGCGGACATGCCCGAGCCCGAGGCGACCCGGCCCGACCCGCCCGACCCGCCCGACGACCTCCGCCCCCGGCTCGACCGGGAACTGGCCCGGCTGCCCGAGAAGTACCGCGCCCCGGTCGTCCTGTGCGACCTGGAGGGGAAGACCCGGAAGGAGGCGGCCCGGCTGATCGGCTACTTTCCCGAAAACGGGCCGCTCTACCAGGAGATGACGCCCCACTCGCTGCTGG
>JAIEQO010000759.1 GCA_019747655.1 Gemmataceae bacterium
CCAGGCCTCATAGTCGCCCGTACCCGATTCCCACGCATTGTTGCTCGAAAGCCACCGGACGCCGCCGGTAAACCCGCCGCCGAATGCGGCCGCGGCCAGCCGGGTCGCCCCGGCCGCGTCGACCAGCTTGGCGGCCGACGCCGTTCCCGCCCCGGTCCCGATGGCGATCACCGGCGGCGGGGCCGCCGGCGGCGACGTGGCCGCGATCCGGTGGACGGCCCCGGTCTCGCGGGACAGATACAGCAGCTCGCCGGCCGGGCCGACATCCAGGTCGACCAGCTCGCCGCCGGTCAGGTCGGTGGCGAAGTTCGTCACCGCCCCGGTGGCCGGGTCGAGCCGGTTGACCCAGCGGCTGGCGAAGTCGGCGAAGTAGTACCCGCCCGGGAACCCGGCCCCGCCGAGGAACGCCCCGCCGGTGACGGCGTTCCCGGCGAACGGCTGCGGCCCGGCGTGCGGGTAGCTGTAGACCGGGTACGTCACCCCCGAGACCCCGGCCGGGTCCGGCCCCTCGGTCAGGTTCCAGCCGTAGTTCGCCCCGGCCCGGCCGGCGTTGATCTCCTCGAACGTCAACTGCCCGACATCGTTGATGAGCAGCCGGCCGGTCCCCGGCTCGAACGCCAGGGCGAACGGGTTCCGCAGCCCGGCCGCCCAGATCGCCGTCGGCGCCGGGACGGTGCCGAGGCGGTCGAAGGTAGTGGGGTTGTCGGCCGGGACCGACCCGTCCGGGTTGAGCCGGAGGATTTTGCCCAGCCGGGTGCCGAGCGACTGGCTGTTGGCCGGGTTCGCGTTCTCCCCGACGGCGACGTACAGCTTGCCGTCCGGCCCGAACTGCATCGGCCCGCCGTTGTGGTTCCCGGCGGCGGACAGGGGGTCGAGGTCGAGCAGGTCGGCCCGGCTGCCGGCCGCGGCCACGTCGCCGGTCGCGGTGAACCGGCTGATCCGGTTGAACGGGGCCCGCCCGCCGGCCGCCGGGACGGTGTGGTACAGGTAGACGAAGCCGTTCGCGGCGAACGCCGGGTCGAGGGCGACGCCGATCAGGCCCCGCTCGCGGGCCGGGTCGACGGTCAGGGTCACGAACGGGGCGGGCAGGAGGGTGCCGTTGCGGATGACGCGGAGGGTGCCGGCCTGTTCGGCGACGAACACCCGGCCGTCCGGGGCGACGGCCATCCCGGTCGGGGCGGTCAGCCCGGCGGCCAGGACCGACTCGGCGAACCCGGGCGGGAGGGTCGCCGGGACGGTCCGGGCTTCGAGGGCTTCGACGCGGAGGATCGGGTGAGTCATGGCTTTACCGTACCGGCCGGCGGGGCGGTGATGAACGCCGGCCTGTCGGGTAGGATGAACGCCGGGGTGTACGACCGCGGGAGGTGGGTCATGGGCGAGAAGTACGAGACGGTGGCGGAGATCGAGAAGCTGTACCCGGACCAGTGGGTGCTGATCGATCGACCGAAGAGGGGCAAGACCCCCGACGTGGTACTCGGCGGGCACGTCATCTACCACGGCCGGGACAAGGCGGCGATGCTGGCCGTCATCGACCGGCTACCGCGGCCGCTCGACCTGGCCGAGTGGTACACCGGCACGTTCGGTGACGACGACGAGATGTTCGTGTGGGAGAAGCCGGATGACGCACACGTTCGACCCGCGTAGCGGGCTGGTCATCGTCCCGGTGTTCGTGGCCGGCCCCGGCGGGGCGGAAACGTTCCGCTTCGCCCTCGACACCGGGGCGACCCATTCCGCGATGAGCGGGTTACTGCTCGAACGGCTCGGCTACCCTCGGTCCGAGGCCCGCGGGAGTTACCTCGCCCGCACCGGGGGCGGGGCGACGCGGACGGCGGCCGTCCGGGTCGCCCGGTTCGGGGCGTTCGGCCGGGTAGAAGTGGACCACCCGCTCCTGTGGCTGCCGCTCGACCCGACGTCCGCCGCCTACGGCCTGCTCGGGCTCGACTTCTTCCGCGGCCAACGGCTGGACTTCGACTTCGCCCGCGGCCGGGTGACGCTCAGCCCGCCCCGGGCGTGGTGGTGGCAGTTCTGGCGGTAGCGGGGAATCCGGTTGCCGTCCGCCGGCCCCCCCCTACCATCTACGCCATCGGCCGAACCACCGACCCGCCACCCCCGCACCGGAGGCGCCTCCCCATGTCCGTCATGTTCGTCGGCGAAGGGCTGTACCTGGAAGACGGCGACCTGAAGAACGTCGCCCACATCGACCTCCTGATCGGCCCGAAGGACGGGCCGGTCGGGGTGGCGTTCGCCAACGCCCTGGCCCGCCAGTCCGAGGGGCACACCAACCTGCTGGCCGTCGTCTCCCCGAACATCGTCTGCAAGCCGGCCACCGTGATGGTCACCAAGGTGACGATCAAGGGGTCGAAGCAGGTCCTCCAGATGTTCGGGCCGGCCCAGGCCGCCGTCGCCCGGGCGGTCACCGACAGCGTCATCGACGGGACCATCCCGAAGGCCGAGGCCGAGAACTGGGTGATCGTCTGCGGGGTGTTCATCGACGCCAAGGCGGACGACAACAAGCGGATCTACAAGTTCAACTACGAGGCCACCAAGCTGGCCATCAAGAACGCCATGAAGAAGACCCCGACGATCGACGAAATCATCAGCAAGAAGGACACCAAGCACCCGTTCGAGTAGCCGGCATTGCGGAATGCGGAGTTCGGAATCCGGAATGAAAAGCCGGTCATTCCGAACTCCGTGGCCGACGGTCCGTCTTCCGGCTCGGGTTCGTGATTCCGCATTCCGAACTCCGCATTCCGCATTTCTCCCATGTCCGACAAGCCGACCATCCTCCTCCAGCTCGACACCGACCCGCTGCCGAGCGTGTTCGACCGGGTGGTGGCGGTCGACGCCGGGGCCCAGCACGTCTTCGCCTACGGCGGGGTGACGCCCCAGAACGTCGCCCCGCTCGTCCACGGGTGCATTTTCACCCGCGGGCCGAAGGACCTCCACCGCACGGCCATCTTCGTCGGCGGGTCGGACGTGGCCGCCGCCGAGGCCGTGCTCGCCGAGGTCAAGAAGCACCTGATCCCGCAGTACGGGATGAGCGTGTCGGTGCTGCTCGACCCGAACGGGGCCAACACCACCGCCGCGGCCGCGGTCCGGGCGGCCGGCCGGCACCTCGACCTCGCGTCGGCACGGTCGCTGGTCCTCG
>JAIEQO010000680.1 GCA_019747655.1 Gemmataceae bacterium
TTCTTGGCCACCGCCCCGGCGGCCACCCGGCAGACCGTCTCCCGGGCGCTGCTGCGGCCGCCGCCGCGGTAGTCCCGTAACCCGTACTTGGCGTCGAACGTGTAGTCGGCGTGGCCGGGCCGGTACTTGTCCTGGATGTCGCCGTAGTCGCCGCTCCGCTGGTCGGAATTGCGGAACAGGATGGCGATCGAGGTCCCCGTTGTCCGGCCCTCGAACACGCCCGACAGAATTTCCGGCAGGTCCTGCTCGTCCCGCTGGGTGGTCAGCTTCGACTGTCCCGGCCGGCGGCGGCGGAGGTCGGGCAGGAGGTCGTCGGCCGACAGCCCCAGCCCGGCCGGGCAGCCGTCGATGACGGCGACGTACCCCGGCCCGTGGCTCTCCCCGGCGGTGGTGACCCGGAACAGCTCGCCGAACGTGTTGCCCGCCATGAGGGCCAGTATACAGTACCCCGGTTCCCGCCGCCCGGAGTGCCGCCGATGCGCCTCGCGTTCGCCGCCGCCCTGCTCGCCGGCACGGCCGCCCTCGCCCAGGAAAGGCCGAAGGGCCCGGACGAAATCCCGGTCCGGTACGGGCTGCCGTACAAGGCCAAGGCGTACCCCCAGGGGACCCCGAAGGAGGCCCTGGAGTCGGTGATCGCGGCGGCCGACAAGGGCGAGGTCAGCTACCTGGTGGCCCACCTGCTCGACCCGGCGTTCGTGGACGGCCGGGTCGGGGACCGGGCCAGGCAGTTCGAGCCGGCCGTCGAGGCCGGGCTGGCCCGGAAGCGGGACGCCCAGCGGCAGGACCCGGCCGGGGTCCGGGACGAGGACCGGGTGCCGGTCGAGCCGGACAAGTTCCGGGCCCGGGTGGCGGCCGACGCCAAGTCGGCCGCCTTCGCCCAGCTCGTCCGGGACGTGGGGGAGAAGCTGGCCGACGACCCGGAGGTGCTCAAGGACCTCCGCCGGTTCAACCGCCAGGGGACGTTCCCGGAGAACCCGGGCGAGGCGGCCAAGGTCGGCCTGCCCGAGGTCCGGGACCGGGCCGTCTACCTGAAGAAGGTCGGCGACCGGTGGTACGTCGAGAATCGGCAGAGTGAGGAAAAGGTCGGCGATAAGAAGTAGGCGGGCATCTCCTGGGAGCGCGGGCGTCCCGCCCGCTCTTCCCGAGCGAGCGGACCCGAAGAGCGGGCGGGGCGCCCGCGCTCCCAGGACCGGCCACCGGACGCCATGATCGACCTCCGCTCCGATACGGTCACGAAGCCGACACCCGGGATGCTGGCGGCGATGATGGCCGCGGCCGTCGGGGACGACGTGTACGGCGAGGACCCGGCGGTCAACGAGCTGGAGCGGCGGGTCGCCGACCACTTCGGGATGGAGGCCGGGCTGTTCGTCCCGACCGGGACGATGGGCAACCAGGTCGCCGTTCGGGGCCACTGCCGGCCGCAGGACGAGGTCCTGCTCGAAAGCACCAGCCACGTCTACCTGTGGGAGGCGGGGGCCCCGGCCGCCCTCTCGGGCGTCACCCTGCGACAGGTCGACGGCCGGTACGGCGTCCTGGACGTGGCCGACCTGGACGACAAGCTCCACCCGGACGACATGCACTCGGTCCGGTCCCGGCTCGTCTGCCTGGAGAACACCCACAACCGCGGCGGCGGGACGGTCTACCCGCTGGAAAAGGTCGCCGCGATCTCGGCCTGGGCCCGGGCGAACGGCCTGGCGATGCACCTGGACGGGGCCCGCATCTGGAACGCCGTCGTCGCCTCCGGTGTCGGTCCGAAGGAGTGGACCCGGCACTTCGACACCGTCTGCGTCTGTTTCAGTAAGGGGCTGGGGGCCCCGGTCGGGTCGGCCCTGGTCGGGCCGCGGGACCTGATCGCCCACGGCCGGCGGGTCCGCAAGCTGTTCGGCGGGGCGATGCGGCAGGTCGGCTACCTGGCCGCCGCGTGCCTGTACGCGATGGACCGGCACGTCGACCGGCTGGCCGAAGACCACGCCAACGCGCAGGTCATCGCGGACGCGGTGCGGGAGGTGCCCGGGCTGACGCTGGTGCCGCCGGCGGTGGAGACGAACCTGGTCTGGTTCGAGGTCGCCCCGGCCTTGGGGACGGCGAAGGACCTGGCCGGCCGGCTGCGGGAGAAGGGTGTCTTGGTGGCGGCGTTGGGCCGGAACGTGGTCCGGGCCGTCACCCACCTGGACGTGACCCGCGAGCAGTGTTTGGAGGCGGCCGACGTGATCCGAGGGCTCGGCGGGCGGGGGGCGTGACGCCCCGCCCGCCGGGCCGGCTACTTCTTCTCCTTGATCCGCTTGAGCGTCTCGGACTTCTTCTTCCCGTCCTCCTCCATCACCATCTCGTCGTCGGTCAGCTTGGTGACGGTCATCACGTCCGTGTCGTCCTTGTCGCCCTTCTTCCGGGTCAGGCTCAGCTTGTTCCCGTCCAGCTTGTAGGTGCCGTCGAACTTCTGGGTCTGCCCGCCGAACTCGACCTCGACCTTGACCTTCCCGTCCTTGGTGAACTCGATCACCGCCTTGGCCCCCTTCGGGGCGTCGGCCGGCTCCCACTTGCCGACCAGCTTCTTGGCGTCGATCTTCTCCGGCTTGTCGTCCGCCCCGGCGGCCGACGCCGCCGCCACCAGCCCGACCGCCAGCGCGCACCCGAGGACCGCCCGCATCGCCGCACCCCGCTTCGCGTAAGACGACGGGCCCGGGGTCGTCCCGGGCCCACCCGGTTACTTGGTAGCCTTCACCCGGGTCAGCGTCTCCTTCTTTCCCTTCGCGTCCTCGGTTTCCAGCTCGGCGTCGGTCAGCCGGAGGACGGCCACCTCCTCGTCGATCTCCTTCTGGTCCAGCTTGAGCTTCATCCGGAGCTTGTTCCCGTCCAGCTTGTACGTCCCGTTGATCGTCGTCTGCTTCTTCCCGGCCGGCTCGACGGTCAGCACCAGCTTCCCGTCCTTGGCGAACTCGATGCTGGTCTTGAGGTCCTTGTTGGCCTCCTTCGGCTCCCACTTGCCGACCAGCTTCTTGCCGTCGACCGGCAGGTCCTTCTTGTCGTCGGCCGTGGTCGCGGCGGCCGTCAGGCCGACCGCCAGCGCGCAGCCCAGCAAGGCCCGCATGGGTCTTCTCCGTGTGGGGACGGGCGAGCCGGCCGTACCGAGCCGGCTCTGACGGATCAGCAACTCTCGCGCCCGTGAGGGGGTTAGACCCCACCC
>JAIEQO010000329.1 GCA_019747655.1 Gemmataceae bacterium
GAGCGGCTGTGGCTGTGGGCCCGGCGGCGGCCCGGGCTGGCGGCCATGACCGCCGCGCTGGTGCTCGTGGCGGTCGGCAGCGTGGCCGGGCTGACCGCGCTTTACCTCGAAGCCCGGCACCAGCGGGACGTGGCCGACGACCGGCGGAAGGACGCCGAGACGGCCCGGGCCGAGGCCCAGACCAACCCGGACGCGGCCCGGGCCACCATCGGGTTCTTCGTCCAGGACGTGTTCCCGGCGGCCGACCCGCGGGGGCGGGGCGGGCTGGGGGCGGACGTGCCGCTGGTCCGGGCCGTCGAGCGGGCCCTGCCGGTGATCGAGGCCAAGTTCGCCGACCAGCCGGCGGCCGAGGCCGGCCTGCGGGACGCCCTGGCCACGCTGTACCACCGGGCCGGGGACCACCGGGTGGCGGCCGCCCAGCTCGAGCGGTGCGCGGCCCTCCGCCGGGCCTTCGCCCCGGCCGACCCCGACACCCTCCAGACCGAGGCCAAACTGGCCAACGCCATCGCCCGGCTCGGCCGGGCGGCGGAGGCCGAGGCCCTGCTCCGGCGGGTCCTGGCCGACCAGACCGCGGCGGCCGGGGCCGACAGCCCGGACGCCGCCGAGACCGAGAACTACCTGGGGATGTTGCTGCTCGACACCGGTCGCCCGGGCGAGGCCGTCGCGCCCCTCACCCACGCCCTGGCCGTCCGCGAACGGCACTTCGGGCCGGAGGCCCAACCGACCCTGGAGCCACTGCTCAACCTGGCCGAGGCCTACGAGAAGTCGGACCGGCCGGCCGAGGCCGCACCGCTCCGCCGGCGGGCCGACGCCGCCCTGGGCCGGATGCCCAAGACCGACCCGGACCGGCTGATCGGCCTGCACGGGCAGGTGGTCCGGCTGATCCAGCAGCGGCGGTTCGCCCCGGCCCTGGCCGAGGCCGAGGCGCTGCTCGAGCTCCAGCGGGCCGGGCTCGGGGCAGGCCACCCGAACCTGTTCATGACCGAGCACCTGATCGGGCTGGCCCTCCGGGGGCTGGAGCGCCCGGCCGAGGCGGCCCGGCACCTCCGCCGGGCCTACGACGGCTACCGCGGCCGGCGGGAAGACGACCCGGCGGCCGTCGTGCCGGTCGGGGTCAGCCTGGTCTTCGCCCTGTTCGAGCAGGGGAAGGTGAAGGACGCCGAGCCGCTGACCGCCGAGCTGCTGGGGTTGGCCCGGGCGGTCGGCGAACAGTCGCCGGAGAACCTGGCCGGGGCCCTGTTCGTCCGCGGGCACTGCCTGCTGTTGCTCGGCCGGGCGGCCGACGCCCTGCCGCTGGCCCGGGAGGCCCGGGACATCCACCGGAAGACGGTGCCGGCGGGGGACCTGCGGGTGATCGCCGCCGACACCCTACTCGGGGGGTGCCTGGCCGAGGTCGGGGAGGTGGCCGAGGCCGAGCCGCTGTTGGTGGCCGGGCACAAGGCGGCGGCCGCCCACCCGAACGCCCCGGGGTCGCAGCGGCGGGAGGCGGCCGACCGGCTGGCCAAGTTGTACGAGAAGACCGGCCTGCCGGACAAGGCCGCCGAGGTCCGAGGCCGGTAGGGGACGCCGCCGGACCCCTGCTCGCCGGACGGAGAACGCCCGACCGGCGGCGCATCGGGGCGAGGCCGGCGACGTTCGGGTCCGACCCGCCCGGGAACCGGACCAGCGCCGGGTACGCGACCGGGGCCGGGAACCGGCCCGGTCGGTGTGGAGGACCAGCAGACGGTCCCCGCCGAACTCGGCCGGGTACTTCTTCATCAGCCGGTCGCCCACGTCGTCGGCCTCCTCGGTGTCGTTCATCATCACGAACAGGATCGGCTCGCGGCCGAGCGGGGCCGACTGCCCGCGGTACTCCTTCCACCGCTCGACCCCCGGCCGCGGGGTGGCGGTGAAGTCGACCCGCTCTGCCGAAGACCGACGTGGTCGGCCGGGGCAGTTCCGACGGGCGAAGGGACGCGGGCGTCGGGCGACGCGCGGCGCAAGACCGGCCGCGACCACAATAAGGAGGGGGACCGGGGGCGACGTGGTCCCGGGCGTCGGCGGGCGGGTCCCGGTGGTGGTTTTCGGCCCGTCTACCGCCCGGTGAACCAACCGACGACCGGCAGCGGCGGCCGCGGCATCCCGGCCTCCCGACCCCCCCGGAACACCCAGTCCATCCACCGCCGGACGATCAGCTTCCCGTTCTCGTCGTAGGTGTAGTAGTAGGCCCCCGGCTCCGGGTTGTAAGCGTACCGCGGCTCCACCCCCGCCGTCGGCGTCAGGGCGACGGCCGCGGCCGCCGGGACGGAGTCGCCCGCCGTGCCGGGCACCAGGACCGCCTGCGTGGCCGTCAGGTAACCGGGTTGCGCACACACCGGCGGGGCGGCCGGTGGCACGCACCCGGCCGCCGGCCGGGCCTTCTTCCGCCGCCCGCACGCGGCGGCCGGGTCGCACAGCATCAGGACCGCCAACCCGGTCAGAACAAGCGGCGTCGCCTTCATCGTGGGCCTCGGTTGTCGGGCGTGGGCTCGTCCGTCACGTCCTTCGTCGTCGGCTGCGGCCCGCGGAGTACCACCTCGTACACCCGCCCGGGCTCGACCCGGAGTTCGGCCCGCGGGGCCAGGGCCCGGCCGTCCGGCCCGGTCCAGAACGCCCCGACTAGGTAGTCCGCCGGGCCGGCCAGCGGCGGGGTGTGGATCACCCGGGTCGCCCCGTACCACTCGTCCGGGTTCCCCCGCCCGACCTCGCCGCGGACCACCAACTCGGCGTCGGCCGCCGGCATCCGGACCCGGATGGTGGCCGTCCGCGGGGCGGCCCGCGGCGGCGGGGCGACCGCGACGAGCACCGCACGCGGGGCCGAAATGAGGGCGACCGGCGGGATCGGCAGCCGAACCACGGGCACGAGGTCGGCCGCAGCCGTGGCCGTCCCGCGGGCGGCCCCGGCCAGCCCCCGGGCGGCCCGTGTGCCGGACTCATTGACCCCGTCGGCCCAATCCCGGACCAGCAGCACCAGCGGCCGCGGGTCCACCGCGGCGACCGGCCGGGAGGCCAAAAGCCGGGGCTCCGGGATGGCGGCGGTCGAACCTGCTACTGCAACAGTCGGCTCGGCCTGCACCGGTACGCCGGCGGAGGAGTCGACGCGGGGGGTCGGCGCCGGGCCGTCCGGCAGCCGGCGCCCGTCGTCCCACCCGGCGGCCCCGAGCACGAGC
>JAIEQO010000665.1 GCA_019747655.1 Gemmataceae bacterium
GCCGCGACGGCCGCGGTCGGGGTGCCGCTGGCGGCGTACCTCGCCGGGGCCGTCGGCGACCACCCGGTCAACTGGGTCCCGATCGGCAAGGTGGCCGACCTGCCGGTCGGCGAGACCCGGCTGCACACGTTCACCGACCCGATCCGGGAGCCGTGGGACGGAGCCTGTGCGAAGGCCGGGGCCTACGTCCGCTACCTCGGGCCGGGGGAGGACGGCCAGCCGCGGTTCTGGGTGTTCGCCATGAACTGCACCCACCTCGGCTGCCCGGTGACGTGGTTCCCGCAGTCCGGGCTGTTCATGTGCCCGTGCCACGGCGGGGTGTACTACGAGAACGGCGAGCACGCCTCCGGCCCGCCGCCGCGGGGGCTGTACCACATGCCGTGGCGGGTGGTCGACGGGGTGCTGGAGGTCCAGGCCCCGCACCTGCCGACCCTGCAAGACACGCTGGAGAAGCCGTCCGGGCTGGTGCAACTCGGGCGGATCGTGCGGGACCGCCCGGCCGGGGCGTGAGTTCCGATCCGGGACCGGTCCGAGGCCCGACCGTGAGGGAGGGCTTACGCAAGCCCTCCCTCACGGTCGGGCCTCGGACGGGGCAGGTCATCCCCGATGGCCCCCACCCAGGGCGCTCGTCATGAAGCGGCTACTCCGGACCGTCGGCGGCTGGTTCGACTCCCGGCTCAAGGTCCGGGAGTCGGTCCTGCCGATGCTCGAGCACCCGATCCCGGCCGGGGCCGCCGGGCCGAAGGGGTGGTGGTACGTCTTCGGCAGCGCGTCCCTGACGCTCTTCCTGCTCCAGATCGCCACCGGGATCGGGCTGGCCCTCGTCTACGTCCCGGCCACCGACCAGGCGTATGCGAGCCTCGAATACCTGAACTACCGCCAGCCGCTCGGCTGGTTCCTCCGGTCGCTGCACTACTGGTCCGGGTCGGGGATGGTGGTGATGGTGGCGGTCCACCTGACCCAGGTCTTCCTGCACGGGGCGTACAAGTACCCGCGGGAGCTGACCTGGCTGTTCGGGGTGTTCCTGCTCTTGCTCACCCTCGGGATGGCGTTCACCGGGCAGGTGCTGCGGTGGGACGCGGACGCCTACTGGGGCGTCGGGGTCGGGGCGGCGATGGCCGGGCGGGTGCCCTTCCTCGGGCCGGCGATCGTCGAGCTGCTGCTCGGCGGGCAGACGATCGGGGCGGCCACCCTCAGCCGGTTCTTCGCCCTCCACGTGTTCATCCTGCCCGGGCTGTTGCTCGCCCTCGTCGGCGGGCACCTCTGGCTCGTGCTGTCGAAGGGCATCAGCGAGCCGCCGGAGCCCGGGAAGCCGGTCGACCCGAAGACCTACGACGCCAAGTACCACGAGCTGCTCAAGACCGGCAAGCCGTTCCTCGGCGACGCGATGAGCAAGGACGCCCTCTTCTCGTCGCTGGTGGTCCTCGTCGTGGTGGTCGTCGCCGCCCTGGCCGGCCCGAAGGGGCCGCACGGCCTGCCCGACCCGGTGCTGACCGGGGCCAACCCCCGCCCGGACTGGCCGTTCCTGTGGCTGTTCGCCCTCCTGTCGCTCTGCCCGCCGGGGCTGGAAACGTTCGTCATGCTCGTCTTCCCCGGGGTGCTCGGCCTCGGCCTCTTGGCCGTCCCGTTCGTCTCGAACCGGGGCGAGCGGGCCCCGAGCCGCCGGCCGGTCGCCGTCATGGCGGTGATCGTGGCCGGGGTCACGCTGGCCGTCCTGACCTACGCCGGGGCGACGGCCCCGTGGTCGCCGGTGATGGAGGCGTGGAGCCAGGACCCGGTGCCGGTCGAGGTGGTGAAACGCTCCAGCCCGCTGGAGTTGCAAGGGGCGGCGGTGTTCCAGAACAAGGACTGCCGGAACTGCCACGCGCTGGACGGCGTCGGCGGGCGGCGGGGGCCGGACCTGTCGGCCGTCGGCACCCGGCTGACCCACAACCAGTTGATCGACCAGGTGAGTAACGGCACCCCCGGCGGCGGGAACATGCCGGCCTACGGCAAGAAGGTGAACCCGGCCGAGATGGCGGCCCTGGCGGCGTTCCTCGGCAGCCTGCGGCCGCAAGGACAGCAGCCGGCCCGGGTGGCCGCCCCATGACCCCGGTGCTGGACGCCGCCCTGCGGTCGTGGCCGGCCGACCCGTGGCTGTGGGCCGGGCTGCTGGTCGCGGCGTTCGTATACGGGCGGGGCTGGCGGGTCTACCACCGCCGCGACCCGGGGCGGTGGGGATACGACCGGCTCGCGGCGTTCGTCGGCGGGCTGGCGGCGACCTTCCTGGCCCTCGGATCGCCGGTCGAGCCGTTCGCCGGGCTGCTCCTGTCCGTCCACATGGTCCAGCACCTGTTGCTGGTCATGGCCGCCCCGCCGCTGATCTGGCTCGGGGCGCCGCTGTTGCCGATGGTGCGGGGCTTGCCCGAACCGGTCCGGACATACTGGGTCGGGCCGCTCTTCGGCGTGCGCTGGCTGCGGCGGTTCGCCGCGAGTCTGACGCACCCCGTCCCGGCCCTCGTCGCGCTGGTGGTGACGACCTGGGCCTGGCACACGCCCGCGGCCTACGACCTCGCCCTCCGCTCATCGAGCTGGCATTACCTGCAACACGCCTGCTTCCTCGCCGCCGGGCTGGTCTTCTGGTTCCCGGTGGTCCGCCCGTACCCGTACCGGCCGGCGTGGCCGGTCTGGCTGCTCGTCCCGTACCTGCTCCTGGCCGACCTGTCAAACACCGTTCTCTCGGCCCTGCTGTCGTTCTCGGATGTCGTGCTCTACCCGTACTACGCCGGCGTCCCGCGGCTCGACGGCGGGTCGGCCCTCGACGACCAGGCCGCGGCCGGCGTCCTCATGTGGGTGCCGGGGTCGGTGGCGTACCTGGTGCCGTTGTTCGGGGTCGTCATCGGGCTGCTGTCGGCCGAGCCCGCCCGGCCGCGGCAAAATCCGGTGCCCGTCGGTGGGCGGTTCGCGCTGCCGCTCGCTGGGGCCGCACCGCCACCCCGGTTCGACCTCACCCGGGCCTGGGTGGTCGGGCCGTTCCTGCGGTGGCGGTACGCCCGGCCGGCCCTGCAGCTACCGCTCTTGGCCGTCGCGGTGTTGGTGGTGATCGACGGGTTCGCCGGCCCGGCCGAAGCCCCCCTACTGACTGGCAGGTAAGCAAGGCTATCCATTCGGCTGCTGCGGGAGGGGCAGGCCAGATCGCTCCCACAACACC
>JAIEQO010000975.1 GCA_019747655.1 Gemmataceae bacterium
CCCCACCGCTCTCGCCGATCGCCGACGGGCCGGCCAACCCGCAGTCGCTCGGGGCCCCGACCACCGGCCGCCAGCCGGAGGCTCCGGCCGGGAACCCGACCACCTCGGTCCCGCTGGCCGCCGACCAGGCCGCCCCGGTGCTCAACGCCACCAACCTCGGCCAGTTCCTGAACCGGTCGTCCGCCTCGACCGGGGTGCTCAGCCAGCAGCGGAACGCCCTGGTCACCGACCCGCGGATCCGCGGCCTCCAGAGCCGCCAGTACAACCTGTACGGGGACAACGGGTTCTACTTCCCGGTCCGGCTCGACCTGGACACCCCGGTCACCCGGTTCGACCCCGGGGCGGTCCGGGACGTGGTCCTGGTCAAGGGCCCGTACTCGGTCCTGTATGGCCCGGCCCTCGCCTTCTTCGACGTGGCCACCCTCGACTCCCCGCGGTCCGACGGGTTCGAGTTCCACGGCCGGACGGCCCTGAACTACCAGACCAACGGGGAGCGGTGGAACGGGCTCCAGTCGGTCTGGGCGTCGGACGACCGGTGGGGCGTCCGGGTGACGTACAACGGGCTCCAGGGGAGCGACTACCGGGACGGCAGCGGGCAACTGGTGCCGAGCAGCTACCTGTCCCACAACGTCAACTGGGCGTTCGGGTTCGACCCGACCCCGGAGAGCCGGGTCGAGTTCAAGGGCCTCCGGGTCCACCAGCAGGGGGTCGAGTTCCCCGGCCTGTACTTCGACGTCAACGAGCAGGACACCGAGGCGTACACCGGGCGGCTGACCGTCGACGGCCAGGGGGCGGTCGAGCGGGTGGTGTTCGACGTGTTCTACAACACCACCGTCGGGACCGGGACGACCGCCGGCAGCGCCAAGCAGGCGTTCGTCCGGAAGCTGCTGGCCGTGTCGTTCAACCCGGACTTCTTCCCGGCCACCCCGAACGCCTTCTCGTCCCGGTTCGGGCTGTCCCCGGCGTCGTCGGTCGCCCAGGCCCAGGCCGCGGCCGACGCGATCGGGGCCGGCCCGCTCCGCCAGTTCCGCGACTTCTCCACCTCCGAGTTCGCCAACCGGTCGGTCGGGTACCGGCTGTTCGCCGACTGGGGGTCGAAGGAGACGGTCCAACTGACCACCGGCACGGACCTCCGGGTGCTCGGCCAGAACCTGCAGGAGAACATCCTCTTCCAGCAGCTCTCCGGCCGGAACCTGAACACCGGCGAGCCGGTCGCCCCGCCGGCCTTCCCGCTCTTTGGCCAGAACCAGTCGATCCCGCCGAGTAACTCGGTCAACCCCGGGCTGTTCGCCGCCCTGGAGGCCCACCTGACCGACCGGTTCACCGCCCGGGCCGGGGGCCGGATGGACTGGGTCCGGTCGTCCACCAGCGACCGGACGATCCGCGGGAACGTCGACCTGTTCGGCCCGCCCGGGTCGGGCGGCGGCGGCCGGTTCGTGGTCGACCCGTCGGTCTACTCGGCCCTCCCCGGGGACCCGGAGACGACCCGCGACTTCTACCTCCTGGCCGGCTACCTCCAGGGCGAGTACAAGCTGGCCGACGGGCTGACCGGGGTGCTGTCGGTCGGGCACGGGGAGCGGGCCCCGACGCTGACCGAGTTGTACGCCGCCGGCCCGTTCGTCGGCGTCCTCCAGCAGGGGACGAGCCGGCTGATCGGCGACCCCCACCTGTCCCCCGAGAAGCTGACCCAGATCGACCTCGGGCTGCGGGCCGACTACGACTGGTTCCAGGGCGGGGTGAACGGGTTCTACGGGTGGGTCCAGGACTACATCACGTTCGACCAGATCAACCGCGGGCCGGGGCTGACCCAGGTGGTGTTCACCAACACCGACCTGGCCACCCTGGCCGGGGCCGAGGCGTTCGCCCAGGTCGACCTGACCACCTGGCTGAGCGGGTTCGGCACCCTCAGCTACGTCCAGGGGGTGGACCAGACGCACGCCGACCGCCGCCGCCGGGCCGACCTGGCCAGCAGCCGGCGGACGAACCCCGGGACGGGGGCGTTCGCCGCCCAGACCGAGCCGCTCCCGCAGATCCCGCCGCTCGACTCCCGGGTCGGCATCCGGGTCCACCAGCCGACCCGGGAGCGGCGGTGGCAGGTGGAGTTCTCGGCCAACGTGGTGGCCGGGCAGAACGCCGTCGCCCGCAGCCTCGGCGAGTTCCCGACCCCGGGGTTCACCGTGTTCACCGTCCGGACCTACTGGCAGGCGACCGACCGGCTGCTGTTGACCGCCGGGGTGGAGAACTTCGGGGACAAGCTGTACCGGTTCCACCTCGACCCGATCTCGGGGAACATCCTGAACGTCGACCCGCTGTTCCGCCCGGGGACGAACTTCTACTTCGGCACCCAGTACACGTTCTGACCGGCGGTCCTGCTCCGCGTGACGCCCACTCGTCGTGCGATCCACCCGCCGGGGACGGACCACCGGGTTGGGCTTGCACAACTCCCCCCACTTCTCCATCTCGTGGTAGTTTCGAGGCCCGCGGCGGGGTAAGATCATCTCATCGTTTTTCCGCGGAGGCCGGCATGCCCACCGACCCGGATCGGACCGAGGAGATCGTCGCTGCCGCCCGGCAGATCCGCGACCCGGCGGAGCGGGCCGCCTACCTCGACCGGGCGTGCGACGCCGGGCTGCGGCCCCGGGTGGACGCGCTGCTGGCCGCCGACTCGCCCGAGCGGACCGCCGCGTACCCGCCGGCCCCGGACTTGACCGGCGACTACCGCCTCGACGCCCCGACGGACACGTTCCCCCCGGCACCGCCGGCCGGCCCCGCACCCCCCGCCACCAACCCCGGCCCGGCCGACGCGACCGGGGCCTACGCCCCGTCCGGGGCGGACACCGGGGCCTACGGCCCGGACCCGGCCGCGGCGGGCACCAAGACGTTCGACCCGGCGGCCGCCCCGCCGGCCGGGCGGGACGCCCCCCCCGCCGGCCTGATCGCCGGCAAGTACCAGATCGTCGGGGTGATCGGCGAGGGCGGGATGGGGGCGGTGTACCTAGCCCGGCAGACCGAGCCGATCAAGCGGGAGGTGGCGCTCAAGCTGATCAAGCGGGGGGCCGACTCGCGGACGGTGGTGGCCCGGTTCGAGGCCGAGCGGCAGGCGCTGGCCCTCATGGACCACCCGAACATCGCCCGGGTGTACGACGGCGGGACGACCCCGACCGGCCAGCCGTTCTTCGTGATGGAGCTGGTCAAGGGG
>JAIEQO010000046.1 GCA_019747655.1 Gemmataceae bacterium
CCCGGCCGGGTGGTCGGTGGTCCTGACGCCGCTCACCCCGCGGGCCGCCCGGACGGTCCCGGCCGAGGGGGTGCGGCTGACCCGGCTGCCGTTTAGGATCGGCCGGGCGGCCGGGGCCGGGGAGACGGACGGGCTGGACCTGAACGACCTGTGGCTGGTGGACGACCAGCCGTTCAACGTGTCCCGGAACCACTGCGAGGTGGACCTGACCCGGGACGGGCTGGTGGTCCGGGACCGGGGGAGCCAGCTCGGGTGCGTGGTGAACGGGCGGCCGATCGGCGGCAAGGTGTGGGACCGGTTCGCCCCGCTGGCGGCCGGGGAGAACACCCTGACCCTCGGCCCGGCCCGGTCGGGGTATCAGTTCCGGCTGACGGTGACGGCCGCCCCGCGGCCGGCGGCCCTGCCGGCGGGGCGGTAGCGACCGGGTGCGGGGCGGGTGTCGGGGGTGGGCGTTTGTCGCCCCGAAGGGGCGTCCGGGAATAGCCCGGGGTGACAACCCCGGGTCGACGAACCCCATCGATTCGTAGCCCCGAAGGGGCGACCCGCATTCGGGCCGGGTCGCCCCTTCGGGGCTACGGGCTCTCTCATCGAACCCCCACCCGGGGTTGACACCCCGGGCTATTCCCGGACGCCCCTTCGGGGCTCCAAAACCGACCCGCGGCTTCGGGGCTACCGATCTGACCCCGGGGCACGCCCCGCCCTATTCCTTCCCCTCCGCCGCCTCCTTCGTCACCTTGCTCATGTCCGGCCGCTTGAGGTGGTGGCCGGTGGCGTCCTGGTACGCCTTCGCCACCGCCAGCAGCTCGCCCTCGCCCCAGAGCCGGCCGGTGAAGGTGAGGGCGGTCGGCGTCTCGATGTCGTTCCGGCCCTTGCGGAGGCCGTTCGGCAGCACCACCGTCGGGTGGCCGGTCAGGTTGGTGACGAGCAGGTCGTTCCCGCCGACGTACACGTCCACGTCCTCCATCACCTTCGCCATCTCCCGCATGAGTAGGGTTCGCACCCGCTGGGCCCGGAGGTAGTCGACGGCCGGGACGTACCGGTACGCCCGGAACGTCCGGCCCCAGGCCCCGATGCCGTCGGTGACGCCGGCCCGGGCGAGGTCGTCGAACGACGCCGCCGCCTCGACCATCAGGATGGTCAGGAGCGGGTCGGCCGGCGTCTTCGGCAGCTTGATCGGGACGAGCTTGAACCCCAGCTCCTTGAGCGCCTTCAGCTCGGCCCGGTCGTCGTCCTTCGGCCCCTCGACGTAGCCCACCCGGAGGGTCCACACGTCGGCCCCGAGGACCCGGTGGAACGGCCGGGTCACGGCCGTCGGGTCCTTCCCGTCGGCCCCGTGGACGGCCTCGAACACGAGGGCGCAGTCCTCGACCGACCGGGCGATCGGGCCGATCTTGTCCATGCTCCAGGACAGGGCCATGCACCCGGCCCGGCTGACCCGGCCGAAGGTCGGCCGCAGGCCGGTGACGCCGCAGCGGGTGCAGGGCGAGACGATGCTGCCGTAGGTCTCGCTGCCGATGGCGAAGCCGACGAGCCCGGCCGCGACGGCCGCCGCGCTGCCGGCCGACGACCCGCTCGACCCCTGCTTGACGTTCCACGGGTTGCGGGTCATCCCGCCGAACCACTGGTCGCCCATCGCCAGGGCCCCGAGGGTCGTCTTGGCGACCAGCACGGCCCCGGCGGCGTCCAGGCGTTCGGCGACGGTCGCCTTGGTGTCGAGGGTCTGGTCCTTGTAGTGCCCGGCCCCCCAGGTGGTCTTGGTCCCGGGGTACGCGATGAGGTCCTTCGCCCCCCAGGGGATGCCGTGGAGCGGGCCGCGGGACTTGCCCGCCGCGACCTCCTTGTCGGCTTCTTCGGCCTGCTTCAATGCGACCTCTTCGGTCAGACTGACGACGCACTTCAGGGCCGGGTCGTACTCCTTGAGCCGGGCCAGGTACAGCTTGGTGAGTTCGGCGGACGTGACCTTCCCGTCCTCGACCAGCATGGCGAGCCGGGTGAGCGGCAGGAACGCCAGGTCTTCGTCCTTCTCGGGGCGGACGGCCACCGGCCGCCGGACCGGACCGCGGGGCGGCCGCCGGCCGGGCCGGGTCGTCCGGGGCGGGTCGGCGTCGACCCGGAAGTGGACGGCCGGCGGGACGCTGTTGGGCAGGTCGACCTTCCACAGGGCGGCCCGGTTCCGGAGCGTCTGGGTCATTTCGGCGGCGACCTGCTTCCGCTGGTCGTCGGTCAGCTCCACGCCCGCGACCCACTCGGCGTCCTTCACCATCTCCGGGGTGACTTTGGCGACCGGGTCGGCGGCCACCGTCGCGGCGACGGCCCGGTGGAAGGTGCTCGTCCCAATGCCGACGGCGGCGGCCGCGGCGAACAGCTCTCGACGGCTCGGCCCGGGCTTCTCGGCGAAGGGCATGGCGGTGTCCTGGGGTTGGCGGAGAGGCCGGCATTGTACCCGAGCTACTCGGCGGCGGCCCACCGCTGGCGGGCGGCCCGCAGGGCGAACCCCTGGAGGAAGTCCACCTGCTCGCGGGTGATGGCGTCGGCCGGGATGGTCAGGACCGACCCGTTGAGGTGCAACAGGGTCCAGGCGTCCCGGCCGGACTTGTACACCTGGATGACGCCGTCCAGGGACAGCCAGCGGCGATCGCCGTCGAGTAGGACGCCGAGCCGGTCGGGCTCGACGAGCACGTCGACCGGCCGGAGGGGGTGGGCGACGAGGTCGTACACGAGGCGGACGAAGCCGCGGTAGAGGACGACGGGCAGGACGAGCAGGGCGTAGAAGAGGGGCGAGACGGTCCGGCCGAGGAAGACGACGCCGACGCCGAACCCGACGGCGGTGGCCAGGGCCGGCAGCCAGGGGGTGAGTTCGACGGCCAGCCGGTGCCGGCGGGTCAGGCCGTACCGGAGGCGGAACGGGACGTCGGCCATCATGATCTTTGGCGGGCGGGGGGCGTGAGCCCCCGGATGGGTCCGGGATCCGGGGGCTCACGCCCCCCGCCCGCCAGTTACGCACTCGGCTCTTCGAGGTACGTGTACCCCTCCAGCCCGCTCTCGTAGAAGCGGAGGAACTGGCGGGCCTCGGTGGCCGTGATCCGGCCCTGCCGGACGGCCCGCTCCACGTCCTTGCGGACCCGGTCCGTGAGCTTCTCGGCGCTGTACTGGACGTAGTTCAGCACCTCCGTCACCGTGTCGCCCTTGATGACCGTGTCCACGTTCGGCGT
>JAIEQO010000446.1 GCA_019747655.1 Gemmataceae bacterium
GGTGAACACCCGGCGGGCGGACGGCGGCAGCCGCCGGGCCCGCCACAGGAGCAGGAGCGGGGCGGCGAGGGTGGCCGCCCAGACGAGCAGGTCGGCCGCGACCCGGGCCGCCGGCGGGGACGGGATGAGGTCGGCCATGGTCGGTCCTTTCGCCCTCCGGGCGGGGGCGGGTCGCCGGGGCCGGGGTCGGCCGCCGCCCGGGCGTTCCGCCCGGCGACGAACATTAGCACGAACTCGGAAGCGAGGCGGCCGCCACCCGAATGATCGACGCGCCGGCGGAGTCGGGTGCCCGGTTTTCGCCCCGGGCGGTCAAAAACCCCGGCCGGGGCTTCGATCATCCGGGCGGCGGGACCGCCCCCGCCCCGCCCCCGCACGGAGGTGCCCGCCCGTGGTCGTTATCGGTGGCTGCCTGGTCGTCCTGGTGTCCGTCCTGGTCGGGTTCAGCATGGCCGGCGGGAAGGTCGGCGCCCTGATCCACCTGTCCGAGTTCGTGACCATCGGCGGGGCGTCGGCCGGGGCCCTGGTCGTCATGGCCCCGAAGAAGGTCCTGGGCGACATCCGCCGGGGGATCATGCAGACCCTCAAGGGGTCGCCGTACACCAAGGCGATGTACGCCGAGCTGTTCAAGCTGCTGTTCGCCGTCACCCGGCTGACCCGGGCCGAGGGGGTGCTGGCCCTGGACCAGCACGTCAGCGACCCGAAGGCCAGCACCCTGTTCCGCCAGTACCCGAAGGTCGCCAACGACCACCACGCGATGCCGTTTTTGTGCGACTCCCTGTCGCTGATCGTGGACGGGCAGGCCGAGTCGGAGAAGCTGGCCGGGTGGCTGGAGGAGGAGATTTCGGTGGTCGAGAAGGAACACCACGCGGCGTCCGGGGCGGTCAACAAGGTGGCCGACTCCCTGCCCGGGTTCGGGATCGTCGCGGCCGTGCTCGGGATCGTGGTGACGATGCAGGCGATCGGCGGGCCGGTGGACGAGATCGGGTACAAGGTCGGGGCGGCCCTGGTCGGGACGTTCCTGGGCATCCTGATGGCCTACGGGTTCTTCGCCCCGCTCGCCGCCCGGATGGAGGCCCTGGGCGAGTCGGAGGCGACGTTCCTGCGGACGATCGCCACCGCCGTGGTGGCCATCAACGAGGGGGCCAACCCCCGGGACGTGGTCACCCGGGCCCGGCGGGTGGTCGGCACCGACTGCCGGCCGTCGCAGGCCGAACTCAAGCAGATGTTCAGTTAGGGGCAGTGTTTAGTGTGGGAGTGTGGGAGTGTTTAGTCCGTGCCCCGGATTCACACCGACCGCTCCACCTAGACGTGAGGCCCGAAACACTAAACACTCCCACACTAAACACTAAACACAATGGCAGCCAAGGGCGGCGGGTCGTGGAAGGTCGCCTACGCCGACTTCGTCACGGCCATGATGGCGTTCTTCCTGGTCATGTGGATCGGGGCCCAGGACTCGAAGGTCCGCCAGTCGGTGGCCAACTACTTCGTCGACCCGGAGGGGGTGGCCAAGAAGCCGGTCCGGACCGGGGCGGTCCTCGACTCGATCCAGTACGGGTCGCTCCCGGACCAGCAGAAGACGGCCACCAACCGCGGCCGGACCACCCACACCGTCCCCGGCGAGCCGAGCCACCCGACCCGGCTGGTCAGCAACTGGGTCCACGCCGACCCCCAGCGGCTGCGGGCCTGGCACGACCGGGCGGAGGCGGCCCGGGAGGCGGCCGCCAAGTCGCCCGAGGTGACGGGGAAGGGGGCCGACGCGGACGAGGTCGCGGTCCGGCAACTGGCCGGCCAGCTCCGGGCCGAGCTGACGGCCGCGGCCGGCGGCCAGCCCGGCGGGGTCTACCAGGACCTGTTGTTCGGGGCCCTGTGGGAGGTAAACTGGACGGAGGTGGCCCAGGACCTCCTGACCACCCGCGGGAAATGACGAATGCTCCACCAATGACCCACCAATGACGAAGGGAAGACACCGAACGGGGTTGTCATTCGACCTCCCTTCGTCATTGGTGGGTCATTCGTCATTCGTCACTCCCGGGGATCGGGCTTGCCCGGTCGGCCGGGCCGGCGTATAGCCCCGGGTCGGGCGGCTCACCCCGGGCGAGGGTCGCGGCATGCGGCGGTTGATCCTGCGGGCGGCGTTGGTCGGCGGGGCGGCGGCCGCGGTGGCGGTCGGGGCGGCCGGCCAACCGGCCCCGCTGCCGAAGGGCACGGTGGCCCTCCCGCCGGTCTTCGGCGGAATCCCCGACCCGGGGAAGCTGAAGGCCGACGCCGACGCCCTGGCGAAGGAGCGGGAGGCGGCCGCCCGGGATGTCGGGCCACCGGCCGTGGCCACCGAGCGGGCCGTCCTCCAGGCCCAGTTGCTCGACCTGCTGAAGCGGCTGAACGAGCGGCCGGCCCCGGCACCGGCCCCGAAGGCGTCCCCGCCGCCGCGGTTCGAGGTGCCCGACCGGGTCCGCCCGTCCGACGCCGTCCGGATGGCCGAGAACCTGTTCCGGGACGGCGACTTCGACGCTTGCCTGCGGGTGCTGCGGCTGACCGACCGGGCCCAGCTCGGCCGCGACGACCGGGCGTTCGCCGACTACCTGACGGCCACCTGCCTGCGGAAGCTGAACAAGCGGGCCGAGGCGGCGGCGATCTACCGCGAGGTGGCCGACGCCCGGGACGACCCGTTCCTGGCCGAGTGCGCGGTCTCCCAGCTCGCCCTGATGCGGTCGGCGGAGGAACTTGAGGCCCAGCTCGAACAACTCCGCGGCCGGCCGAAAACCCGCTGACCCGATTCCGGGGAATCGGGCCGCGGCGGCATTTTTCGGCGTTTCCCGTGCTACAAGAAGTTAACGCGGGGGTGACGGCGGCTCGCATCTGCCGACACCACCGCGGCCGCCTCGGCCCTGCCGACCCGCCCCGGGTGCCCCGATGCCCGCCCTGATCCCGGCCGTCACCGCCCCGGCCATCCCGCCGCTCAACACCCCGGCGGCCGCCGGGTCGCTGCCGGCCGCCGGCACCACCCCGCAGAACTCGTTCGGCTCGGTCCTGGCCCAGGCGGCCGGCGGCCAGAGCCCAACCGGGACGGCGGCCCCGGGGGCGGTCGGCGTCGACGCCTCCGGCACCGACCCGAACAGCGGCGAACTCCTCGACCCGACCCGGGTGGCGGCCGGGGCCGCGGCCGGGCTGTTCGTGGTCGCCCCGGGGGTGGTGCTGTCGCAGGCCGGGTCGGCCGTCCC
>JAIEQO010000897.1 GCA_019747655.1 Gemmataceae bacterium
CGGCCCGGAACGGGACGACCGGCAGGGGGTCCCGGTCCGCCACCCCGGCCGGCGGGGCGGGCGGGCCGGGCCGCCGCGGGACCCGGTGGTCGGTGATGCTGGTGTGGACGATGTTCGCGCTGCCGGCCCGGGGCATGTGGCAGGCGACGCAGCTGTCGGCCTTCGCCCGCCGGTCCGGCTCCGGGGCGGTGCAGCCCTTCGTCTCGTGGCACGTCAGGCAGCGGGCCCGGTAGAAGCCGGCCTTCGCCCCGGCGTCCGGGGCGGCGTGGGGGTCGTGGCAGCTCGTACACCCGAGCCGGCCGGCCGACGCGGTGTAGCACTTGCTGGCCTCCATCTGCTCGAACTGGCCGACCGACCGGTGGGCCTGGGCCAGGCTCGGGTGGCGGACGAAGACCGAGACGAACTGCCCGAACGGCAGCCCGGGGCGGTACTCCCACACGTCCCGGCCGCGGCGGACGACCCGCTCCTGCCCCTGCAGGTGGCACTGCTCGCAGACCGCCGACCGGAGGGCCGGGGGCAGGTGCCGGGGGTTGACGATGGACGTGTCCGGGCCGGCCGGGGCCGCCCCCCCGGCCCGCTCGGCGGCGTGCAGCTCGCCCGGGCCGTGGCACCGCTCGCACCCGATCGCCGCCTGCCCGGGCAGGAGCGGGTCGCGGTACCGGTTCCGGCTCCCCGGGACCGGGTCGACCCGGTCGACGTGGCAGAACAGGCACTCGGGGACGACCGCCCGGCGGCCGCCGTTGCCCCCGAGGTCGTACCCCGGGGACAGGTCCCACCGGCCCTCGTGCCCGTACCAGCTCAGCGGGCTCTGCCACACCGCCCCGCGGTCGACCGTCAGGTACGACCGGCCGCGGGCCCCGGACCCGATCGCCACGTCGGCCGTCACCGCGTAGTCGGGCAGCGGCTCCCCGTCCGGGCGGGCGGCCGACACCCGGTGGACCACCCCGCCGGGGGTCCGGTCGGCCCGCAGGGTGTACCCGTGGACGGCGAACGGGTTGCGGGCGTCCGGGTCGTACTTCTCGACCGCCGGCCCGTCCCCGACGACCGCGGCCGACCGGCCCATCGGGTGCTGGTGGTACGACTTGTCGATGTCGGCGTGGCAGCCGGAGCAGGCCGCGTCGCCCAGGTAGCGGACGTCGGGCTTGACGTTCCGGAAGGGTGTGTCGAACGTCAGCCGCGGGTCCGGCGGGGGCGGCTCGGGGTCGACCGCGGGCCCGGCCGCGTGGTCCGGGGGCGGGGCGTCGGCGGACGACGGCCAGAAGGCCCAGGCGGCGGCCCCGGCCGCCAGGACCAGGCCGGCGGCCAGCCAGGGGTACTGCCGGGCGGCCTTCATCGGGACTTCCCGGGTGCGTCGAGCATCACCCGCTCGGCCGGTTTCAGGCGGGCGGCGTCGAGCTTCCCGACCGACCACAGCAGCCCGCGGGCGACGAGGTCGAGGTAGCGGCCGTCGCCGACCGTCTCGTTGTTGTGCCCGAGGGTGGTGGCGAACACCTTGGTCTTGCCGTTGTAGGTGTTCGTCCAGGCCACCACCGCCTCGTCGGTCCGCTCCTTGCCCTTCTCCGGCGTGTACGTCTGCTTACCCTTCGCCAGCGGCTGGGCCGTCTCCAGGAGCTTGCCGGCCGAGTTGTTGTACAGCTCCTCGTTCCCGGTCTTCCAGCCCTTGAGCCCCTTCGTGATCGGGCTCTCGGCGTCGGTGAAGGTGACGGCGATCGGGGCCTGCGGGCCGTGGCCGGTGCTGGCCAGCCCGGTGAACTCGAACCACGGGGTCGCCTTCGGGAACCCCTCGCTCCGATAGCAGTGCATGCCGCAGTGGAGGAGGACCGCCGGCAGGCCGGCCCGGTGCGGCTTGAGGATGCGGTCGATCACCTTCAGGTCCGTCACCCCGTCCGTGCATTCGTCGTGGACGATGACGTCGAACCCCTTCGCCCAGTCGTCGGACTCGTAGACGGGGTTGAGGTGCTTGGTGCCGGTGTCGGGGTCGTAGGCGACGGCCCAGGAGACGTTCGCCCGGGCCGAGACCCCTTCGGTCAGGAGCTTCTGCTGGGTCTTGTAGTCGTGGCAGCAGCCGCCGATCACCAGCAGGGCCCGGACCGGCGGGCCGGCGGCGGGTTCGGCCGGCCGGGCGACGGCCAACAGCGGGGCGAGGGCCAGGGCGGGGAGAGCGAGCCGGGTCATCGGGGCTCCGCGGCGGGGTCTACCAGCCGGTACGGGAATGGCACCGGCCGGGTTCGGCGCATTATCGCCGGCCGGCGGCGGGTCCGCCAGCCCCGGTCGGGCTGTAAGTCGGCCCGGCCCGTCGGGTATACCCCCTGCCCTCCCCGCCCGCCCGTCACCCGACCGGGGTTCGCGTGTTGACGACCGCCCCCACCCTCGACCACCTGTACCGCCTCCTGCCCGGGGCCGACGACCGGCCGGCGGCCGCCGAGGTCCCGGCCGAGGCCGTCCCCGACCCGTACCACCGGCTGCTCGTCCACACCCACCACATGACCGTCACCGTCGAGGAGTTCTACGGCGGGCCGGTGGACGTGCGGGTGCTGGCCAGCCGCCGGGCCGGGGACGAGTACGCCCGGAAGATCGTGCTCGCCCTGCGGGACGGCGGGCGGGTGGTCCAGTTCGGGCTGGTGCGGATCGACCTGGGGGCCTGCACCCCGGCCGTCCGGGCGGCGATCGTGGAGGGGAAGACGCCGCTCGGCCGGGTGCTGATCGAGCACGACATGCTCCGGCGGATCGAGCCGACGGCGTACCTGCGGTGCCGGCTCAGCGCCCGGATGGCCGGGTGGTTCGGGTGCTCGCCCGGGGCCGAGAGCTACGGCCGGCTCGGGGTCATCTACACCGGCGACAAGCCGGCCGTCGAAGTGCTGGAGGTCTTGGCGCCGGTCGCGGAAGTGTGAGTGGCTAGTGCGAGTGTGAGTGAAGACCGGCACTTGGGTCCGTGTCTTCACTCACACTCGCACTAGCCACTCACACTTCCGCGTCACCCCATCGGCTGGTGGCCCTGGCCGACCGGGATGTCCGGCGGGGTGATCGGCTTGCTCCCGTACACGACCTGGACCAGGTCCGGGGCCCCGACCGGGTGCGGCAGGGCGAACAGCTCGCCGTACCGGAACCCGCACCGCGCGCCGTGGTAGCCGTTGGCCGACCCGACCATGTGCTTGACCCGGGCGAACCGCTCGTCGTCGAACTGCGACCGGTAGGCCCGGATCGCCTCCATCTTCTGGTC
>JAIEQO010000272.1 GCA_019747655.1 Gemmataceae bacterium
GCCGGCCCGTCGAACCAGCCGACCCGGACGACGGCGTTCAGCCCGTCGGCGGCCGGCCGGACGGCGAGGGCCTCGGCCCCGGGGCCGGTCAGCCGGCCGACCGGGCGGATGCCGTCCTTCGACCCCCGGTCCCACTGCCAGGCGGTCACGCACGCGACGGCCCGCTCCGGGTCGACGACGCGGCGGGTGAAGAACGCGGGTGGGCCGCCGGCCGCCGGCGGGCCAACCAACAGCTCGACCGGGTCGCCGGCCGCCGAGCTGTTGGCCGCCGGCGGCAGCCGGCCTCGGTCGGTCAGCTGGAACGACTCGCCGTCCAGCCGCCACCGGGCCGCCAGGGCCCCGCCCTTGAACCCGTACACGGTCAGGGCGGACGGCTCGGGGACGAGCGGCCCGGGGGCGGCCGTCGTGAGCAGCTCGGCCGTGCCGTCGCCGTCTACGTCGAGCAGCCCGGACAGGTACTGCCCCGGCAGGTCGAGCTTGGTCGCCCCGGTCCGCCCGTCGAGCGCCCAGACGTGCCACCGGTCGTCGCCGTCCGCCTTCCCCGTCGCCGGGTCGTAGTTGAACACGCCGACCACGATTTCCGGGCGGCCGTCGCCGTCGATGTCCTGGACCGGCGCGAGCCCCGGCCGGACCACGCTGATGCGGCGGTAGGCGTCGAAGTTGATGACCTTGAGCCAGCGGCGGGCCAGCCGGCCGTCGGCGTCGAACCCGAGGACGGCGACGAAGTTCTGGGTGTCGCCGACCAGGACCAGCTCGGCCCGCCCGTCGCCGTCGAGGTCGCGGGCCCCGAACCAGCCGTACCCCCGGCCGCTCTCGGCCTCGTGGTCGTGCAGGAACCGGGCCTTGGCCTTCAGCCGGCCGGTCTCGGCGTCGAGGACGTAGACCCAGTGGAACCCCTGGAACGCGATCTCGGCCTTGCCGTCGCCGTCGAAGTCCTCGGCGATCGGGACGGCCGCCGTCACCAGGCCCTCGGTCCACGCCTCCCCGGCCGCCTGCGGCCGCTTCCACCGCTCGACCCAGCCGCCGGCCCGGCGGGTGAACAGGCGGGCGACCGGCGGCCCCGGGCGGTTCGCGTTGCCCTCCACCTCGAACCGTTCCAGCCCCTTGGAGTCCGGGAGGAGGTCGCCCACCTGGGGGCCGGCGGGTTGCAACACCCCGTCGCCGTCGAGGTCCAGCCACGGCCCGCCGAGTTGCCAGCGCCGCTCGAAGTCGGCCGGTCGCGGGTGGTCGGTGGTCGGCAGATCGACTTCACGGCCCGAGGCGGCGCCGAGCCGGACCTCGAGGAGCACCTCCCGCGACCCGGCGTCGCCCCGCCAGATGACGGCCGGGTCGACGATACGACCCGCCACGGTCGCACGCCCCGTGAGCCGGTCGTCGCCGCGAAAATGTCGCCAGTCCCCGGCCCGGGGGGGTCGGGAGACGGCCGCGAGCGGGCCGGCGGAGGCGGCAAGTCCGAGGGCGAGGGCCGCCGCGGCGGTGCGGAACGTGGTTCGCATCGGGAGCCAGCCGGCGGGGTCGCGCGGGGGTCGGGTCCGAGCGCTCCGCGCGCCGGCGCCGTATCACCACTCTATCCCGAAGCCCGACCGCCGGACCGTGTCGCCCGTCCCCGCGGTGGTGAAGACGCTGGTGGCCGTCGGTGGTTCGCGCCGCGCGTGAGCCGCGTCTTCCCACCGGCCGCCGGGAATCGCCCGCCCCGCTAGCCGCTCCTTCGCCCGGTTGATACAGTACCGTTTCCTGGAAATCCGGCGGTGCGGGAGGGCTGGCGTCGTGGCCGTGCGTATCCGGATGAAGCAGATGGGCCGGACCCACCGGCACTTTTACCGCATCGTGGCCATGGACCACCGCCAGCCGCGGGACGGCCGGGCCATCGAGGAACTCGGCACCTACGACCCCCACGTCCCCGACCGGGACAAGTCGGTCACCCTCCGGCCCGGCCGGATCAAGTACTGGATGAGCGTCGGGGCCCTGCCGACCGAGAACGTCCGGGCGATCTTCAACCGGCACATGAAGCGGTGGGAGGAGATCGAGGCCCAGCAGGCCGTCACCGCCACGGAGAACGCCGCCAAGGCCGCGGCCGCCCCGGCCGGCGGGCCCCCGGCCAACGGGTAATCACCGGAGCGCGGGCCTCCGGCCCGCCCGCCCGAAGAGCGGCCGGGACGGCCGCACTCCCAGGAGGGGCACCGGCCGTGTCCCCCGCCCCGGCCATCCGGTTCGACATCCTGACCCTGTTCCCGGCCATCTTCGACGGGTACCTCGGCCAGAGCTTGTTGGCCGACGCCATCGAGGCCGGGCGGGTCGAGGTCCGCCGGTGGGACTTCCGGGACTGGACGGAGAACAAGCACAACCGGGTCGACGACCGGCCGTTCGGCGGCGGCCCCGGGATGGTCCTGGCCCCGCAGCCGGTGGTCGACTGCGTCGAGGCCGTCCGGGCTAAGGCCGACCCGCCCGGCAAGGTGGTGATGCTCACCCCGGCCGGGGAGCGGCTGACCCAGCGGGTGGTGGAGAAGCTGGCCGCCGAGCCGCGGCTGGTCCTGCTCTGCGGCCGGTACGAGGGGTTCGACGACCGCATCCGGCAGGTCCTCGGCCCGTGGGAGGTCTCGGCCGGCGACTTCGTCTGCAACGGCGGCGAGGTCCCGGCGATGGCGGTCATCGACGCCGTCATCCGGCTCGTCCCGGGGGTGCTCGGGGACGAGCGGAGTGCGGCCGACGACTCCCACAGCGAGGACGGCCGGCTGGAGTACCCGCAGTACACCCGCCCCCGGGTCTACCGCGGGCTGGAGGTCCCCGACGTGCTCTTGGGCGGCAACCACGCCGCCATCGCCGCCTGGCGGCGGGAGCAGAGCGAGCGGCGGAGCCGGAAGAACATCGAGAAGGTTAACCACAGAGTCACAGAGGGCACCGAGCAGACAAAGACAGAGAATTGAGAGAATTTAATTCTTGGTCTTTGTCTGCTCGGTGCCCTCTGTGACTCTGTGGTTAGTCCCTCCGAATCACGGGATTAGCCGGGCGGCGGGTCCGCCCCGAAAGGTGGGTGAGGTCATGCTGGCGCCGCTGCTCCAACTGATCGAGGGGCCGCAGATCAAGGGCGACGTCCCGGACTTCCGGGTCGGCGACCGGGTGGAGGTCCACCAGAAGCTCCTGGACGGGGCCAAGGAGCGGGTCCAGGTGTTCGAGGGCGACGTGATCGCCCGGCAGAACGGCGGGGTCCGGGAGACGTTCGT
>JAIEQO010000749.1 GCA_019747655.1 Gemmataceae bacterium
CCCCGGGAACCGCACCGGCCGCGGTCGCGGCCCTGTCGAACGGAGTGACCCGAACCATGCTCGCGCACAAGCTCAAGCTGCTCGCCGCCGGCGGGCTACTGGTGGCGGTGGTCGCCGGCGGGCTGGCCGCGTCGGCGAGCGGGCGGGTGGGCCCCGTAGCGAAGCCGGAGACGGCCGCCGCCGCCGCCAAGGCGGACGACCCGAAGCTGAAGGCCGCCCCGCCGGTGGTGGTGAAGGCCGTCCCGGAGGCCGGGGCCGACGACGTGGACCCGGCCCTGGCCGAGGTGAAGGTGACGTTCAGCAAGCCGATGACGGACAAGACGTGGTCCTGGAGCACCGCCCCGGCGGAGTTCGGGGACCTGCCGGAGATCGTCGGCGACCCGGCGGTGGCGTTCGACGACAAGCTCAAGACCTGCACCCTAAAGGTGAAGCTGGCGCCGAACACGACCTACGCGATCTGGGTGAACTCGGACCGGTTCCGGAACTTCAAGGACGCCGACGGCACCCCGGCCGTCCCGTACCTGCTGACGTTCCGGACGAAGGGGAAGTAGCCGCCGGCCCGGCCGCCCCACACCACGACCCCACGAGGCCCCGCCATGACCGCGCTCGCCGTCCTCGCGCTGCTCGCCCCGGCCGACCCGGCCGTCGAGGTCCACACGCACGTCGTCGGGCGGGTGACGGACCCGGCCGGCAAGCCGATCGTCGGGGCCACCGTCTGGTGGCAGGGGCCGACCCCGCGGGGGGTCGCGTCGCCGACCGGGAGCCGGACGACGACCGACAAGGACGGCCGGTTCCGGGTCCCGGTGATCGTTACAGACACGGACAAGACGAGCGGCGAGCGCTACCTGAACGGGACCGGGTTCGACGTGTCCGCCGACGGGTTCGTCCGGTTCCAGGAGCGGCTGCGGGTGGAGGAGCGGGTGGTCGCCGACCCGGCCGTCGACACCGCCCGGGACTTCGTCCTGGCCCCCGGCGAGCTGATCGAGGGGACGGTCGAGGTGAAGGCGTTCGAGGGGTTCTCCAGCCAGATCACCGTCCGCGGGCCGTCGTTCCGGCAGGTCTACTGGGTCGGCGACGACGGGAACTTCCGGTTCTGGGTGCCGAAGGGGACGTACACCCTGTCGGTGCTGGACGCCGTCTCGGTCGGCATGAACTCGATGCGGCGGGAGCTGCACTACGCGGCCGGTTCGGCCAAGAAGCCGGTGGTGGTGGCCGGGGTGGCGGCCGGCGGGCCGAAGCTGACCGTCCGCGAGTGACACCGGGCCGTCACGGGCGGGGCCCGCCCTTCACCGTCGGGACGACGAACAGGATCACGCACACGCCGACCGCGGCGGCCCCGCCGATCACCCCCTTCACCCACCCCGGCAGCTCGCGGAACAGCAGGCTCAGCGTCACCACCGCGACGACCATCAGGACGGCGACCGCCTTGACCGGCCGGCGGATGCCGCCGTGGTCCTCCCAGTCCCGGAGGAGCCGGCGGAACGGCGGCGTCCGCCGCAGCCACCGGTGCAGCCGGGGCGACGACCGGGCGAAGCAGTAGCTGGCCAGGAGCACCCACGGGGTCGTCGGCAGCCCGGGCAGGACGGCCCCGAGGTAGGCCAGCCCGACGCACCCGACCCCGGCCGCGAGGTAGGCCAGCCGCCGCACCCCGGTCGCCGGGGTGGGGTCGTTACCCCCTCGCTCACGCTCGGGGTTCGCCGTCGCCCCATCCCCCGATCCGGCCGGTTCGTCACTTCCGGTCATGATGCACTTGAGGTACGATCAGGTGCCTCCCCGGACAGCCACCGCGGACCCACCCATGCGCCAGCTCGCCGCCGCCGGCCTCGTCGTCGTGTTCGCCGCCGGGTGCGGGAAGAAGCCGGACCCGGCCCCGGCGGCGTCCCCGGCGCCGCAGACTCCGGGGGCTAACGCCCCCGGCTCGCCCGGGGCCCCCCCGTCCGAGCGGGACAAGCTGGTCGCGGCCGTCCGCGCCCGCCGGGGCGACCCCCAGCGGGACGCGGCCGACAAGCTGGCGGAGCTGGCCGACAAGGACCCGGCCGCCCTCGACGCCCTGGTCGAGCTGCTCCGCGACAAGACCACCGCCGGGGCCGGGAAGACCTCCCCGGGGGTGGTCGGGAGCGTCCGGGAGGCGGCGGCCGTCGCCCTCTTGCGGGCCGGGCCCAAAGGCGAGGCGGCCCTCAAGGACAAGGGGCTGACCGCCCTCCGCGAGGGACTGAAGGACCGCGACGCGGCCGTCCGCGAGCACACGGCGTACACCCTCGGGGTCCTCGGCCGGCTGGCCAAGCCGGCGGCCGCGGCCGTCCTCGGGCTCTGCTCCGACCCCGACCCCCTGGTCCGGGACGCCGCCTTCGACGCCGTGACGGCCATCGGCTCGCCGGACGTGCCGGCCCTGGCGGCGCTGCTCAACCACTCGAACGGGGACGTCCGCCGGCGGGCCGCCGAGGTCGTCGGGGTGCTCCCGCAGATCCCGCCCGGGGCCGCCCCGTCGCTCACCCTGGCGCTCCTGTCGGACGACCAGGAGGTCCGACAGGCGGCCGCCAGCGGGCTGGCCGCCGCCCGGCTGAAGGACCCGCCGGCGAAGACGGCCGAGAACCTGGCGGCCGCCATCCGCAAGGGCTACCCGGACCAGCCGCCCGACGAGGAGGACGAGGTCCGGCTGGACGGCCCGGAGGCGGCCTACTGGCGGGCCCTGGCCAAGTGCGGGAAGGCGGGGGTGACGCCGACGGCCGAACTGCTGACCCACCCGAACCTGGTGGTGCGGACGCTGGCCGCCCGGACCCTGGCCGACCTCGGGCCGGAGGCCAAGGCGGCCGTCCCGGCCCTCGACCGGGCCCTGAACGACCCGTCGGCCAACGTCTCGCTGGAGGTCGCCTGCACCCTGACCCGGCTCGGGGAGCGGTCCGAGGCGGTGACCGGGCTGGTCAAGGCGGCCCTGGCGTCGACCTCCCCGGGGGTGGCGGCGGCGGCCGTCCGGGCGATCGGGCAGATGGGCCCGGCCGGGGCGGCGCTCGCCCCGCTGGCGGTCGAGAAGCTCGGGTCGCTTCAGGCGGACGCCCGGCACGCGGCGGTCGGGTTCGTCGGCAAGCTGCCGCCGGCCGAGGGGGTGAAGCACCTGCCGACCCTGACGCGGCTGGTCGCCGACCGGGAGGGGTGGGTGCGGCGGCGGGTCGGGCGGGTGCTGGAGGGGTGGGGCCCGGCGGCGTCCCCGGCGGCCGAGGCGGTCGG
>JAIEQO010000876.1 GCA_019747655.1 Gemmataceae bacterium
CGGGGAAATGACGAAGTCCGAATGACCCACCAACTCGGGGAATGACGAAGACCGAATGACCCACCAATGACGAAGGAAGAGATCACGTCCTCCCCTTCGTCATTGGTGGGTCATTCGGACTTCGTCATTCCCCGAGTTGGTGGGTCATTCGGACTTCGTCATTACCCCGTAGGGGGTCAGCCCCGGTGCTGGAGCAGCTCCAGGACCCGGTTGGCGAACACGATGGTGCCGACCGCGGCGGCCGTCAGGCCGGCCACCAGGACCGCCCCGGCGGCGATGTCCAGGCACCCCCGGATGCGGGCCTTGGCCTCCGGGTCGAGGCCGTGGAAGAGCGTCTCGACGGCGCTGTTGAACAGCTCGGCGGTGAACACCGCCCCGACGCACCCGAGGACCAGGCACCAGCCGACCGGGTCGAGCCGCAGCACGGCCCCGGCCACCACCGCCAGGGCGGCGCAGAAGAAGTGGACGCTGAAGCTGGAGTGGCCGCGGACCCCGAGCTTGACCCCCCGGGCGGCCTCCCGGAACTTGTCCCGCCACCGCCGGGCCGGCTTCGCCCGGGGCGGGTCGTCGGCCGCCCAGAAGTCGGTCATGCGAGGTCCCGGTCCGACGGTTCGCGGGGGGTGTCGGGGTTCGCTACTGCCGGCCGCCGAACACCGGGCTCGACCCGAACCGGCCCGGGGACGAGAACGCCACCAGGTTCGGGATGACCAGGAACTGGACCCCGAAGTTGTTCACCAGGGCGTTGTAGGTGAACCCCAGGCTGACCGTCACGTCCGACCCGGTCCGGACCACGCTCAGGGTGTTCGACAGGGCCTGCTGGATGCCGAAGTCGTAGCTCACCCCGACGTTGGTGTAGTACCGGCGGGTGAGCTGGTAGCCGACCGAGAACGTCACCTGCTTGCTGTTGAGCGGGTCGGTCTGGCGGTAGCCGAGGAAGAAGTTGGTCCGGTCCGGCCGGTCCAGGGCCGCCCCGACCGTCCAGTACCGGGCCCCGAAGTCGAACGGGTCGAACCACCCGTTCGACAACAGGGCGACCCGGTCCCCGACGTTCCACAGGGCGGCGTACTCCAGGAACGCGAACGACTTCCCGAAGTTGTCCCGGGCCGGGTCCGGGAAGAACGACCCGGACAGGTCGAGGGCGGCCACGTCGACGGTGTGCTCCAGCCCCGGGTACCCCCGCTTGGTCTGGAGCCGCTGGCGGACCTCGGCCTGGAGCACCTGGATGTCGTCCAGGGTGTCCACCCGGTCGCCGACCAGCCGGCGGATGGCGTAGGTCTGGGGGTCGAACAGCGGGGAGGTGGCCAGGGCCTGCCCGGCCGGGCCGCCGACGATCGACCCCTGCCGCGGCCGGGCGTACCGGTAGGTGTAGTCCAGCACGTCGTCGTTGAGCCGGTCGAGCTGCGGGAGCCGGGTGTACGGGGTGTCCGACTGGGCGGCGTAGTAGTTCGTCCCGAGCGTCACCTTGTGGTACAGCCCGCGGACGTTGAACAGCTCGCTGGCCGCGTCCTCGTACAGCCGGCCGAACGGCAGGCTGGTCCGGACGCCCCCGCCGCCGTACACCCGGCCGCGGTCGTTGCCCGTCAGGTCCTCGGTGTAGTAGGCCAGGTCGAGCACCCCGTAGGGGGCGAGCTTGACCGGCCCGAGGGCGAACGGCAGGCTCAGCTCCTGGCCCAGGTCGAACCGGCCGGTGTTCACCGACACCTGGTCGGTCGGCTCGACCGGCTGGGGGTTCCCCTCGGCCGGGCGGAACCGGTTGTACCCGGCGTTGGCCCGGGCGTTGTACACGAACAGGTCCCAGAACGACTGGCCGACGACCGCCCCGTCCACCCGGGGGAGCCAGTTCGTCCGGGTGAACCAGTCCTGCCCGAGCCGCTGCTGGGCCAGCCCGCTGGCCCACAGGTTCTCCCGCTGCCAGGTCAGGTAGCCGAACGTCTCCTGGTTCGGGCCGAGGTCGAACTCCGGCTTGTAGAACTGCTCCAGGAAGTTCTGGTCGCTCAGGTAGGCGATCTGGCCCTGGAAGTACAGGGCGTCGGTCAGCTCCTGCTGGTGCCGCCACAGGGCCCGGCCGCGGGCCGACTCGTGGGTCGGCTGCGGCCCCCGGTCCCCGCCGAGCACGTCCACCCCGCCGTCCGAGATGCCGTAGAGCCGGGCGAACCCGCTGCCGGAGGCGACCGGGTTGTCCGGGAACCGGCTCGGGATGGTGTACCCGTAGTCGGTCCCGCCGGCCGGCCCGCGGTCGCTCAGGTAGTCGACGTGGAGCCGCCACTTGTGCCCGGGCGGCGGCCGCAGGGCCAGCAGCTTGTACACGTCCCAGGTGGTGTACGCCTGGGTGCCGAAGATGCGGTCCTGCCCGGCCCCGATCCCGACCAGCGGGCCGAGCGGGTCGGTCGCGTCGGTCCGCAGGTACGGCGTGTAGAACACCGGCACCCCCTCGAACCGGGTGGTCGCGTTCCGCAGGGTCAGCAGCCGCTCGTACCCCCGAACCGGGTTCCCGTCGAAGTCCCGGTACTCGAACCCGAAGATGTTCCGGCGGTTCACCTCCCGCTCGCGGAGGGAGGCCCGGGGGCTGTCCAGCCGCAGCCCCGGGGCCGACGGCAGCTTGCTGGAAAACACCGACCCGTCCCGGACCTCCCAGTTCTCCCGGTCGAGCCGGTCGATCTCCCGGCCGGTCAGGTGGACCGGGTCGGGCAGCCGGGGGGTAGACAGCTCCAGGTCGGCCATCAGGGCGACGGCCCGGCTCCGGCTCACGTCGTAGTACACCTCGTCGGCCCGGAGCGTCTGGGTGACCGGCTGGCCCATGAACCGGGCCGACCCGGCGGTCCGGACCTCGACGTTCCCGGCCAGGTACACCTCGATCTGCTGCCTCCCCTCGTCGTTGGTCTGGAACCCGCCGGCCTCGGCCTCGACCGGCGGGCCGCTGATCCACATCACGGCGGTGTCGGTGGCGAACTCGACGGCCGGCTGGTTCGGCCCGCCGGAGACGTTCACGATCCAGCCGCCGGTGACCACCCACCGCTGGGTGCCGTCGGGCAGCGTCGACCGCTCGATGTTGTTTTCCCGCCCGTACCGCGGGCCGAACCGGAACGTCCGCCCGCCCGGGCCGCCGGGGACGGGGATGCCGAACCCCCGGGGCAGCGACAGGTCGGGCCGGTCGGCGGCCGGGTCCTCGGGCCGCGGGCGGGGGAGCTGGTAGGCCGTGCGGGGCGGGACCGGCGGCGGGGGCTGGGTC
>JAIEQO010000538.1 GCA_019747655.1 Gemmataceae bacterium
GCCCACGGAGTCCTGCGGATGATGCTCCTGAACAAGCTCAAGCTGGTCCCGATCGCCCTGGCCCTGGCCGCCGGGGCGGTGGTCGCGGTCGGCGGCGGGCGGGCCGACGAGCCCAAGCCCGCGGCGAAGGCCGACCCGCCGAGGGCGGTCGCCGCCAAGCCCGCCGAGGTCAAGCCCCTGCCGAAGGGGCCGAACAAAATCCTGATCTACGCCATCGGCCACCTCACCCTGCTCGACCCGGACGGCAAGAATCCGAAGCGGGTGAGCGAGAACCGGATGGGGTTCATGCCGGGAACGAGCACCAAGCTCTCCCCGGACGGGACGGCCTACGCCACCCTGATCCAGGTCGAGCGGGGCGAGGACGTGCCGCCCGGCCGGGACCCGCGACGGAAGCTGTTCGTCCGCAAGTTCGACGAGCCGGAGCCCGGGAAGGACACCGGGGTCGAGGCCCAGGCGTTCTGTTGGTCCCCGGACGGGACCAAGCTGGCGGCGTCGGAGATCGCGGGCGGGCAGGACAAGTTACCGGAAGCCAGCCACTACTTGGTCGACGCCAAGTCCGGGGAGAAGACGGCCCTGAAGCTGCCCGCCAGCCACATCATCGGCGGGTGGACGGCCGGGGACAAGCTGGTCACCATGAGCATCGCCGGCACCCCGCAGGCCCCGGTGGCCAAGCTCCACCTGATGAACCCGGACGGGACCGAACACAAGGCCGTGACCGACGGCAAGACTCCCACGTTGATGGGCCTGCCGTCCCCGGACGGGACGCGGATGCTGGGCATGCAGCTCGAGCTGCCGAAGGAGGACCCGGCCGACAAGAAGGCCCGGGACGAGCAGGGCAAGGCCCCGCCCCGGCCGGCCCAGACGCTGGTGCTGATCGACGTGGCCACCGGGAAGGTCACCCCGGTCGAGGGGGTGCCGCAGAACAGCGACAGCGTCGTCTTCTGCTGGTCGCCGGACGGCAAGAAGATCGCCTACGCCTGGCGGGAGAAGCACGAGGGAACGACGGACGAGCTGATCAACAAGCCGACCGAGTCGCACCTGGTGGTGTGCGACCCGGACGGGAAGAACCCGAAGACCATCCTGACCGAGACGGGCCACGGCCAGTGGGTCATCACCCTCGGGGGCCCGGACTGGCGGTAGCCGGGAGTCGTCAAGTCATCAAGTCGAACGTCATCAGGTCGAAGGCCGGCAGACTGGCGCTGACCGGCCGCCCCATTTCCGCGAAAGTGTGACGCCCGACCGACGCGCCGGGCCGTTCGCCGGGGATAACCCGGTGGGCGGCTCGGATGCCGCCCTCGGAGGTCACACGGATGTCGACCGCCCTCGCCGCACGGCTGCGGCCCCACCTGGCCCGACTCGTCACCCCGCCCGATACCGACGCCGACCTGCTCCGGCGGTTCGTCGCCGCCCGGGACGAGGAGGCGTTCGCCGAACTCGTCCGCCGGCACGGACCGGCCGTCCTCGCGGTGTGCCGCCGGATCACCGGCGACCCGCACGACGCCGACGACGCCTTCCAGGCGGCGTTCCTGGTGCTGGCCCGGAAGGCCCACCGCGTCCGGCCCGGCGAGCCACTGGCGGCCTGGCTGTACGGGATCGCCGTGCGGGCGGCCCGGGCGGCACTGGCCCGGCGGTGCCGGCGGCGGAATCGGGAGGTGGCGGTCGCCGAGCTGCCGGACGTGCCAGGACGAACGGCCGAGCCGTTCGACCCGGACGACGCCCGGGCGGTGCTGGCCGAGGTCGCCCGGCTCACCCCGGCGGTCCGGGCGGCGGTCGTCCTGTGCGAGCTGGAAGGCCGGTCGCGGGCCTCGGCCGCGCGGGAGCTGGGCATCCCGGAGGGGACGCTCAGCTCCCGGCTGGCGGCCGCCCGAAAGGTGCTGGCGGCCCGGCTCCGGGACCGCGGGCTCGCCGCGGCGGTCCTGGCGGCCGTGGCGGCGTCGGCACGGGGTGCCCGGCCCGTGTGGTCCTCCGAAGTCTCGTCCCGCGTCACGGAACTGACGGAGGCGGTCATGAGGACCGGCATCGGAATCACGTGGAAGGTGGCGGCCGCGGCGGTCGTCGCGGCCGCCGGGCTGGCGGCGTATGCCCGGCCGGCGGTGCCCGAGACGGCCCCCGAGCCGCGGCCGGCCGACCCCACCCGGCTGATCGTCGGGTTCACCGACCACGTGCGGTATCTCACCCCGGACGGCCGGGAGGCCGGGCGGGTCACCGGCGACGCAGTCCGGGCGGCCGGGGTGGACATCGACACCCGGGTGCAGGAGTTCAGTTGGAACACCGCCCGGCCGGCCGAGAAGGCGGTCACCGAGTTCCTGCCCGTCGGCGGCCGGGCCGCCCCCGACGGCCGGGTGCCGCTAAACGCCGGGAAGAAGCTGTACCTGCTGGCGGCCGGGCCGGCGGCGGTCGCGGCGGAGCCGGCCGCCGGCGGGCGGGCGATCCCGCTCACGGGGAACGAGGTGCCGTACTTCGCCGCCTGGTCGGCCGACGGGGCGAAGGCGGTCGTGACCCGGACCGAGGAGCGGCTGTTCGCCCCGGACCGGCAGATCAACACCCTGGTCGACCTGGCCGCCGGGACGGCCGAGCCGCTGAAGCTCCCGGCCGGCCACCGGGTCCTCGACTGGGCCCCGGACGGGACGTGGTTCCTCACCCTCCGGTACGACCAGTCGTTCTCCTTCGGCAACGGGTGGTCGACCCGGGTGTCGCTCTGCCGGGTGTCGGCCGACGGGGCGAAGGTGGAGGTGCTGGCCGACCCCCTGCAATTCGTGTGGCACGCCGCCATCTCGCCGGACGGGACGAAGGTGGCCTACGCCCGGGTCACCACCAGCCCGGTCGAGGGAGTCAGCAGCCGCAAGGGGCCGGTCGAGGTGTGCAACGGGTTCGCGGTGGTCATCCTCGACCTGGCAACCACGACCCGGACGACGGTGCTGGCGGCCGGCGGCGGGACGGTCCCGAACCAGGGCGAGGCGACGGCCGGGGTGCGGTGGTCGCCGGACGGCACCCGGCTGGCGGTCGCGTCGCTGGTGCTCGTGCCGGGGTCGGGTCCGAAGGACTGGGCCTGGGCGAACCGGGTCCGGGTGTGCGACGCCGACGGCGGGAACGCCCGGGTGGTGCTGGAGACCGGCAAGCAGAAGCCGCACCTCGACCCGTCCCCGACCGTCTTCGACTGGCGGTGACGGACCCACCGTCCGAGGCCCGACCGTGAGGGAGGGCCCGCCGGCGGGGCCGGCCCCCCCGGC
>JAIEQO010000482.1 GCA_019747655.1 Gemmataceae bacterium
GGGGCAACGGCCGGCGGCTCGGCCGGGGCCGACGCGGGGGCGGCCGGGGCCGGGCTCGACTTCTTGCCGAACAGCCGGCCGAGCAACCGCGGCTTCTTGGCCGGCGGCTCGGGGGGCGGCGGGTCGGCCTGCGGGGCCGGGGTGCTGACGATCGGGTCCTCGGCCCGCGGCTTGGCCTTCGGCAGGCCGGCGTCCTTCCCGGCCGGGGTGGGCTTCGCCGCCGGGGCCGGGTCCGGCTTGCCGGCCGGGGCGTTCGCGGCCAGGCCGTCGACCGTGGTGATCGTCTTCCCGTTGGTCGGGTCCTTGTACTCGACCTCGACCGACCCGTCCGGCTTGCGGGTGGCCTTGACGACGGTGTACTTCTTCTCGGCCTCGCCGGGGAACTGCATGGTCACGGTGTCGCCGGCCTTGGGCAGGTCGCCGGGCCCGCGGACCTTCGCCCCCCAGTCCTCGGCCGCCGCCCCGGAGGCGACCGCCACCCCGGCCGCGGCCGCCCACGCCCACCGCCGCCACTCCCGCCGCGTCATGACCGGCCTCCGTGCCTCGCCCGGCCCCGGCGGTCGTCCCTGACCCCCGGCGTCGTCCGTGCCTGCCGGGGTTATCGGGTCGGTCGGTTCGGCCGGGTGAGCGCGGAAGTGGGACCGTGGCGGTCGGCCGGCGGAAGCTGGGCGGACCCTGCCGGGAATGCCGAATTCCCAATGACCCACCAATGACGAGGGAGAACAAGCCTGGTCTTCCTTCGTCATTGGTGGGTCATTGGGAATTCGGCATTCCCGAGGTCATGGGTGGGTCATTCGCCCTTCGTCATTCCGACGAAGTCGGGAGCCCGGCCTCGGTCCAGGCCCGCCACCCGCCGTCCATGCTGACCACGTTCGTGTACCCCATCTTCTGCAGGGCGTCCGCCGCCAGGGCCGACCGGAACCCGCCGCCGCAGTACAGCACCACGGGCGTCGCCGGGTCCGGGACCTTCGCCTCGATGTCCCGCTCGATGACGCCCTTGCCGATGTGGACGGCCCCGGCCGCGTGCCCGGCCGCGTACTCGCTCTCCTCGCGGACGTCGACCAGGGTGAACCGCTCGCCGGCGTCCCGCCGCCGCCTCACGTCGGCGACGGTACACTCCTTCACCCGGCTCTTGGCGTCCTGGACGATCTTCAGGAACCCCGGCGCGTGCTGCTTGCCCATCGGCGGCCCCTAGCGGAGTTAACCACAAAGACACGAAGGACACGAAGGAAGGCACGGACCGAGTTTCGGACCACTCGACCTCGTCCTCCTTTGTGTCCTTCGTGTCTTTGTGGTTAACCCGTCTTCCGAATCAATACCGGAAGATGGCCGCCAGGCCGGTCGGGGTCGGCATCTGGTCGGCCGGCACCACCGTGACCGTGCCGCCGGTCTTCAGCACCAACTCGGCCAGGTCGTCGAGCAGGTCGCCCGGCTGGGCGTCGGCCGCGGCGGCCGGGCGGGCCTCGCCGGTGGCCATGTCCAGCGCCCCGGGTAGCGTCCGGTCGGCGTCCACCAACAGCGTCCCGATGCGGCCGGCGACGGCCGCCGGCCCGGCCTCCGCGATGTCCGCCGTCCCCTTCCCCCGGGACGCCGCCGTCCCGTAATCCTCGCGGACCGTCTTCAGCCGCTCCAGGTAGTGCTTCTCCCACACCGGCCAGGCCTTCGCCCGGATCTCGTTCAGGGTCAGGTGGGTCCAGTCGATCCGCACCTCGTCCGGCAGCAGGAACCGGTTCTTGCTGACGTGCCGGAACGCGCCGGTGTTGTCCGGGATGCCGATCAGGATGACCGACAGCCCGGCCCGGTTCGACACCCGGCCGAGCACCTCCCGGTCGACCGCCCGGTAGAACTCGGTGGTGTCGGCCACGACGTTGGCGGTGGCCATCCCCGGGGCCACGCCGGCGTTCGGGTCGGTCGGGTGGGCCGTCCCCCCGCCGCCGGGGCCGTCGGTCCGGGGGTTCGGCCGGGTCCGGTCGGTCGCCTGGAGCTGGGCCTCGGCCTGGGTGAACGGCACCCCGGGGACCTCGACCGGGTGCAGCTCGTCCCGGTTCCCCTCGAACAGGGCGCACCGCTCCCGCGACACGCCGAGGACGTGGAACGGGTCGGCCGACTGGACGTGGCGGATCAGCGGCTTGACGTGGAAGGTGGCCCCGACCTCGACCCGCTCGCTCTGGTTCCGGGGGAGGTAGAGGGTGTCGAACCGGGCCGGCGACGCCAGCACGGCCACCCCGCGGCCGGCGGCCGCGGCCCAGAACGGGGCGTCGTCGGCTAGCCAGTGGAGCTTGGCCGTCAGGTCGCGTATATCCTGGCCGGGGTAGCCGGTCTTCAGGGCGTCCTCGGCTGCTCTCACCATGTCCCGGTACTTGGCCGCGTCCCGCTGGTTGTCCGGGTAGGACTTGTTGGTGGCCAGGTAGAGGGACACGCACGGGGCCTCGGCGGCCGCCAGGACGGAGCGGAGGTAGTCGGTTCCGGGGTCGGGCACGGGGAGGGTCCTCCGGCGGGAAGTCGCCTGCCCGGGAGGATGCAACAACTGCGCCGGCGGGGCGGCGCTACCGACCGTAGGGCCGGACGTCCGCGACGGCCACCTTCCGGGCGGCCACATCGACCCGGAAGAGGACGACCAAGCCGGGGGCGAAGGCGATGCGGAAGCCCCGCTCCCGGGACTCGCCGACGTCCAGCGGGTCGGACCGGAGGCGGGCGTTGAGTGCCTCAACCCCGGCGGCCATCCGCTGTCGCAAGTCGGGGGCGGCGGCGACGTAGTAGTCGGCCAACCAGTCGAGCAGGATGTCCGGCCAGTTCAGCGCCCACATCGGTCGATCTCCCGGAGCCGGGCCATCACGTCCTCCGGGGTTACCCACTTGGTGTTCGGGTCGGCGATCAGCCGCTCCATCCGGTCGTAGTCTTCCTCGGTCAGTTGCGGCAGGTCCATGCGGGCGATCGGGACGAACCGGCCGAGCAACTGGCCGTCCGGGCCCCACAGGTCCCCGACCTCTCGGGCGGCGGCCAGTTGGGCGGCGGTCTGCGGGTCGGTGATGTCGATCGACATGGGATGTCCTCCGGGGCCTCTCGCCCATCGTACCACTGGCCGACGGCCCACGCCACCGGCTACCGCCCGGCCTCCCGCGGCGGCGGGGCGAGGTGGACGACCGCCCGCGGCCGGGGGGCGGTGTCCGGCGGGTACTTCTTCCGCTCTTCCCTCCACCTCGCGGCCTCCTCGGGCTGGCCGAGGGCCAGGT
>JAIEQO010000490.1 GCA_019747655.1 Gemmataceae bacterium
CGAACCCCGGCCGGCCGAACCCCGGCCGGCCGATCGCCGGCCCGGCCGGCCACGGGTCGATGTCGAAGCGGTTCCTCGCACCGGCCCCGTGTACGCCGCCCGGGCGACCCGGCACCCCGGTCGTGTTGCCCCACTGCGCGGCCGCGTCCGCCGCCCACAGGCCGAGGACCGCCCCGGCCGCCAGCATCCGAGCCGTCATGGCGAACTCCCGTCGGGAAAGGGTCAGCCGTCGGTCAGGCCCCGCAGCTCCTCCCGGAGCCGCTTGAGCACCCGGCTCTTGGCCAGGAGGGCGGCGTTCAGGGTGATCCCGGCGGCGGCGGCCGCCGCCGCCGCCCCCCTGCCGTCGACCACCTGCATCCGGAACGCCGCCCAGGTGGCCGGGGCGAAGTCCCCCTCGGCCGCCCGCAGGGCCCGGGCGGCGAAGTACTCGTCGTGCTCCCGGTCCCACACCCGGCCGAGGTCGCTGTGCGGGTCGGCGACGGCGTCCAGGTCGACCCCGGGGGTGGCCCGGCGGCGGGCGAAGTGCCGCCGCACGTGGTTGGCCAGGATGCCCCGCAGCCACGCCCGGAACGCCCCCGGGCCGCGGTGCTCGAACTCCCCCACCCGCTCGACCACGGCCACCATCACGTCCTGCACCACGTCCTCGGCCGCCCCGCCGACCCCGGCCCGGGCCGCCCACCCGAGCAACAGCGGCCGGTAGGCGGCGTCGAGCCGCCGCCAGTCGTCCCCGTCCGGCGACCCGGCCAGCCGGCCGATCCAGGTGACCGAGGTTTCCACGGGCCGGGCCTCCGCGGGGCCGGGGTTACTTCCGCCGGGTCTTGCTGGTGACCGCCAGTTTGCCGGTGGTGGTCAGGGTCGTCTTCCGCCCGTCCTCCGTCACCGTCCGCGTCTCGGTCATCGTCCCGGCCAGCGTGGCGGACGGGCAGAACCCCCGGCGGAGGGACCGCAGGCTGGTCCCGGTCGCCCGGATCTCGACGGACGACTCGCCGTCGGCCGCCTTCTTGGTCGCCCGCAGCTCGACCTCCTCGGCCACCTCGGCGCACGGCTCGCCGTCGTGCTCGACCACCCGGACGAACGTCATCCTATAGCTCCCGCCGTCGACCCGGACCTCGGCTGGCAGCTCCAGCCGCTTGAGCAGCTTGGCCAAGTCGACCGTCCAGGTGTGGCCCGGGCGGACCGGCTCGGCCGGGTAGAACTCGGCCGCCCCGGCCGGCGGGGGGAACAGTTTCAGCTCGGCCGCCTGCTTGTCCGTCGGCTCCTTGCCCACCAGGGTCTTCTTCCACCCGTCCCCGTCGCGCTCGAACTGGACCGTCTCCCCCTCCAGCGGGCCGGTCTCCGGGCGGGTGTCGGTCTCCCCGCCGAGGGTGACGGTGCTGGTCCCGCGGTCCGTCACGACCTTGGTCCGGGACTTGGTCGTCCAGCCGTCGGCCACGGCCACCACCTCGTCCTCGTCCACGGTCTCGTTGGTGGAGGTGATGGTGCCCGTGGCGGTCTCGCCGTCGGCGGCGACGGTCAGCTTGCCGTCGGTCAGGGTCATCGTCTGCTCGGTCCGGAACACCTCACCGGCCTTCGGCCCCGGCCCGAGCAGGTTGACCGGCTCGCCGGCCGGCGGCGGGCCCGGCAGCCGCCGCAACTGGACGCCGCCGGTGTACCCGCCGACCAGTACCGCCCGCCCGTCGGCGGTGACCGCCAGCGACACCATCGGCGGGCCGGACAGGACCGCCGGGGCCGCCGGCAGGTCGGCCTCCAGCTCCCAGGCCGCCACCCCGCCGCGGGTCAGCCCCTCGTCCCGGAAGGCGGTCAGCAGCCGGCGGCCGTCGGGGGTGAACACCGCCCGCTCGACCCACCCCGGGTGGGGGAACGACCGCACCGCCTTCCCGGTCGCCACCTCCCACACCACCGCCCGCCCGCCGCCGAACGCCCCGGCCACCCGCTTCCCGTCCGGGGAGAAGGTGGCGTGGGTGACCACCGCGGCCGGGGCGGTCAGGGTCCCCGCCCGCCGGCCGGTGGCGGCGTCGAACACCCGCACCTCCCCGTCCCCGCCGTGCACCGACCCGTCGGCCCGCCCGCCGGCGACCAGCACCCGGGACCCGTCCGGGGAGAGGGCCGCCCAGTGGGCGGTCAGCCCGGCCCCGTCGAACGCCCGCACCGCGTCGCCGCCGGCCAGGTCCCAGAGCCGGGCCCCGTCCACCTCGCCGGCCAGCACCCGCTTGCCGTCGGGTGTGAAGGCCACCCCGCGGACCCGCCCGCCCGGGGAGGCCGCCCGGCCGAGCTGGCGGCCGGTGGCCAGGTCGTACCACCGCAGCGTGTGCTCCGCCGCCCCGAGGGCCACCGTCGCCCCGTCCGGGGACACGGCCAACCCGGTCCAGTGGTCGGCGTCGGTGGTGAACTGGCGGACGACCTTGCCGGACGGCAGCTCGCGGACCAGCACCCGCCCGGCCTCGTCGACCGACACGGCCTGCCCGCGCGGGGTGAGGGCGACGTCGGACACCACCCCGGTGTGCCCGTCCCACCGGCCGAACGGCTCCAGGGGCGGGCCGGCCGCCGGCCGGGGCTCGACGTCGACCTTGCCGCCCTCGGGGACCGTCATCCGGGCGACCTCCTTACCGTCCTTGTCCCGGACGACGGCCACCCGATCCATCAGCCCCGCCCCGGCCGCGACCACCGCCGCCAGGGCCAGTAGCCCGGCCGCGGCCGCCAGCCACCGCCGCACCCGCGGCCGCTCCGCCGCCGGCACCGCCTCGACCGCGAACGGCTCCAGCGCCTCGGCGACGGCCGCGGCCGTCGGGAACCGGTCGGCCGGGTTCTTCGCCATCATCCGGCCGAGCACCTTGGACAGCCCCGGCGGCAGCCCCGGGATCGGGTCCGGGGTCCGGGTCCGGTGGGCGTCGAGCTTCTCCGCCGGGCCCGACCCGGGGAACGGCGGCCGTCCGGCCAGCAGGTGGTACAGGGTGCAGCCGAGCGAGTAGACGTCGGCCCGCGGGTCGGCCCGGTCCGGGTCCCCGGCCTGCTCGGGGGCGATGTAGTCGACCGTCCCGACGACCACCCCGGCCCGGGTCCCCCCGTCGTCCGGGCCCTCGGCCGCCGCGGCGGCCAGCCCGAAGTCGAGCACCTTGACCGCCCCGGTGGCCCGGTCCCGGATCAGGTTGGACGGCTTCACGTCCCGGTGGACCAGCCCGGCGGCGTGGGCGTGGGCCAGCCCCCGGGCCGCGTCCCGGGCCGCCCGGCAGGCC
>JAIEQO010000725.1 GCA_019747655.1 Gemmataceae bacterium
ACGGGAGCGAGTTCATCCAGATGTTCGTCGGGGTCGGGGCCAGCCGGGTCCGGGACATGTTCAAGACGGCCAAGGAGCACGCCCCGTGCGTCATCTTCATCGACGAGATCGACGCGGTCGGGCGGATGCGGGGGGCCGGCCTCGGCGGCGGGTCGGACGAGCGGGAGCAGACGCTCAACCAGATCCTCAGCGAGATGGACGGGTTCCAGCCGACCGAGACGGTGATCGTGGTCGCCGCCACCAACCGGCCGGACGTGCTCGACCCGGCGCTGTTGCGGCCGGGCCGGTTCGACCGGCACGTCACGGTGGACAAGCCGACCTGGCGGGGGCGGCTGGAGATCCTCAAGGTCCACACCAAGAACAAGCCGCTGGCCGACGACGCCGACCTGGAGCGGGTGGCCCGGAACATGGTGGGGATGAGCGGGGCCGAGCTGCGGAACCTGTGCAACGAGGCGGCCCTCCTGGCCACCCGGTCCGGGAAGTCGCGGGTCGAGCAGGTCGACTTCGACCGGGCCGCCGACCGGGTCCGGCTGGGGGCCCTGCGGGAGGAGCCGTTCAGCCAGGAGGAGAAGCGGCGGACCGCGGTCCACGAGGCCGGGCACGCCCTGTGCGGGTGGCTGTCCCCGTCCCCCCACAAGCTCGACCGGGTGTCGATCATCCCCCGCGGGCGGGCGGCCGGGGTCACCCTGTTCCAGCCCGACGAGGACCGGACCGACGCCAACCGGAGCGAGCTGTTCGCCCTGGTGGTGATGACGATGGGCGGGCGGGCGGCCGACAAGCTGGTCGGCGGCGAGCCGATGACCGGGGCCGTCCAGGACCTGAAGCAGGCGACCCGGATCGCCCGGGCGATGGTCACCCAGTACGGGATGAGCGACCGGCTCGGCCCGGTGTACTACCAGATGGCCGAGGAGCACGTCTTTTTGGGCAAGGACATCCACGAGGGCCGGTCGTACAGCGAGGGGACGGCCAAGCTGATCGACGAGGAGGTCCAGCGGGTGCTGACCGAGGCCGAGGACAAGGCGGGCGACCTGATCCGGACCCACCGGGACAAGTTGGACCGGCTGACCGAGGCGTTGCTCGTCCACGAGGAGCTGGACATGGACGAGGTCGAGCGGGTGTTCGCCGGGGTGGCGGTCGCGGACGTGAAGAAGGAGACGAAGGTCCACACCCCGCTCCCGGCCGACCCGGCCCCGGCCGCCGTCCCCGAGCCGTCCCCGGCCCCGCCCAAGCCCGGGCTGGCGTTCGGGTGACCGGTGCCGCCCCGCCGCCCCGAAGGGGCGTCCGGGAATAGCCCGGGGTGAAACCCCGGGATCCGTGAGCTGGAGCCCCGAAGGGGCGATCCCGATCCCGCGGGTCACCCCTTCGGGGCTCCGGAGACAAATCACGTCCCGGGGTTTCACCCCGGGCTATTCCCGGTCGCCCCTTCGGGGCGGCAGCCATCCCATGCCCCGTCTCCCGGCCCGCACCTTCTACGCCGTCATCCTCCTCGGCACGCTCCTCGGCGTGGTCCTCGCGGCCGGCGGGGCGTGGCGGGCCGTCCGGTCGGGGGCGGCCCGGCCGGAGGCCCGGGGGGTGTGGGCGGACGTGGCCGACGACCTGGTGGTGCCGCTGGCCGGGATGATGGGCGGGACGTTCGGCGGGCTGGCCGGGGTGGCGGCCGCCGTCCTGCTCGACCGCCTCAGCCGCCGGCCGGCGGGTCGACCTGTTCGCGGGTCGACGCCGGCAGCACATCCCACGACGCCCGGTACGTCGCCTCCAGCGGGCAGTTGACGTACCACCCGGGGCCGAGGAAGAGCGGGCCGTCGGGCAACGGATCACCGACCGCCACCGGGTCGACCCAGGCGGTCAGCCCGTCCCCGTCGTCACCCCGGGCGTCGTACCCGGCCACGGTCAGCGGCTTCCCGTCCGGCCGGGGCTCGAACGGCTCCCCGGTCAGCTCGTCCCAGACGACCCGGTGGATGCCGTCCGGGTCGCGGGGGGTGGGCGGGAACAGGTCCACCACCAGCACGTTGATGCCGGCGCGAAGGAACTCGGCGAGCTTGCGGGTGAACGACCGGATGGCGTGCTTGCTGTCCTTGTTGCCCGGCGACACGACCTCGATCATCGCCACCACCCGCCCCCGCTTGTGCTTGACGGCGATCCGGTTGGCCTTGCGGGCGTAGGCGGCCCGGTCGGTTTCGATGCGGGCCGACTGGCGGACCCGGGGCGGGGTGTCGGCCACGGCCAGCCCGCCGGTGTCGGCCGGCGGCCGCTGCCGGAGGGCGACGACATCCGGCTCGTACCCGAGCACCCGCTGGTCGGCCTGGGCGATGTACCCGGCCGGCAGGACGCCGGCGTTCAGCGCCCGGCGGATCTGCATCGTCCAGTCCTGGTGGAAGTCGTGGTACGACCCGACATCGATTCGGGTCCAGTCGTGGATCGGCACGGCGGGTCCTCCGCGGGGTCGGGGCTATTTTACCGCCGGCCGGGGGGGCGGGGCGACGAACGGGTAGTTGGCCCGCTCGGCCCGCCACTTCTTCGCCTCGTCCGGCTTGTTCAGCTTCTCGTACAGCTCGACCAGCCGGTCGGCCGCCTCAGGCAGGTTGACCCGGGCCTGGGGGAGCGGCGGGATGTTCCGGCGGTCGGCCAGCAGCCCGTCGTACCCGGCCACCAGCAGCGGCTCGGCCTCGGCCGGCTTCCCCTGCCTCAGGAGCGCCCCGCCGAGCAGCGACTTGGCATTCGCCGTGTTCCAGGCGGCCGGGGCCAGCTTCTCCCGCAGCACCAGGCACTCCCGCAGGACCGGCTCGGCCGCCGCCGGGTCTATGGCGAGGAGAGCCTTGCCGGCCGTCGCCAGCAGACCGCCCAACTCCGGGCCGCCGGGCCTGAGCCTGGCCCGCGCCTCGGCCAGCACCTCCCCGATCACCCGGGCCGCGTCCTTCGGCCGCCCGGCCGCCGCGTAGGCGTCGGCCAGCGGTCCTCCGACCCACCCGTCCCGGGCCGGGAGTTTCGACCGGGCGGCGTAGGCCCGCTCCAGCAGCGGGACGGCTTCGGCCGGCCGGTCCATCTCGGCGAGCAGCCGTCCCAGGTTGTTGACGCTCTGGATGGTGTCCGGGTGGTCCCTCCCGATGGCCCGCTCGGACCCCTCCAGGGCCCGCCGGAACAGCGGCTCGGCCCGCCCGCGGTCGCCCGCGTCGCGGTACAGCGCGGCCAGGTTGTTGGCGGCCGTCAGGGTGTCCGGGTGGTCCGGCCCGCGGGCCTTCTCGACCCCGGCG
>JAIEQO010000562.1 GCA_019747655.1 Gemmataceae bacterium
ACCACCGCCACCCCTGCTCCCGCCACGACGCCCGCCGGGCCCGGACCGGCCGGTCGGCCAGGAACCGCCGCAGGTCGTCGGCCAGCTCGGCGGCCGACCCGTACCGCCGGCCCGGGTCCTTCGCCATCGCCTTCAGGACGACCGTCTCCAGGTCCCGCGGGACGGCCGGGTCGGTCTGCCGCGGTCGGGGCGGGTCGTCGTGGGCGATCTGTTGGACGAGCCGCACCCGGTCGGCCTCGGGGAAGGCCGGGCGGAGGGTCAGCAGCTCGTACAGGGTGACGCCCAGGGCGTACACGTCGGCCCGCGGGTCGGACGCCCCGCGGAACCGCTCCGGGGCCATGTACCGCAGGGTGCCGACGACGTCCCCGGTCCGGGTCAGGTCGTCGCCGTCGTCCTTGGCCAGCCCGAAGTCGGTCAGCCAGACGGTGCCCCGGCGGTCGAGCAGGAGGTTCGACGGCTTCACGTCCCGGTGTAGCACCTGCTGGCCGTGGGCGTAGGCCAGGGCGTCGGCCGCCTGGGCCCCGAGCCCGGCCACGCTCCGGTGGTAGTGGGCGACCGGGCCGGTGAGGATGGCCGACGGCTCCGACGGCCGGCCGGGGTCGGCGGGCCGGGCGGCCGGGACGATCGGGGCCGCGGAGAACACCCCGGCCCGCAGCCCGTCGGCCAGGGTAACGGTCAGGTCGGCGGCCGGGGCGTCGGTCGGCTTCTCCCCGGCCCGGAGGCGTCGCAGCTCTTGCAAGACCTCGTCGAGCCCCTGGCCCTGGATGAACTGCATGGCGTAGTAGTGGACGCCGTCGGCGGAGCCGACGTCGAACACCGGGACGATGTTGGTGTGGTGGAGCTTGGCCGCGCTGCGGGCCTCCCGCCGGAACCGGAGCAGCCGGAGGGCGTCGCCGCCGGGCTGGGCCGGCAGCACCTTCAGGGCGACGTGCCGGCCGAGCGACTCCTGGACGGCCTCGTACACCACCCCCATCCCGCCCCGGGCGACCTCCCGGAGGATGCGGTAGTCGCCAAGCTGGGCGGGCGGGGTCACGGCGACGGCGGCCGGGGTCGGTGGTTCGCTCCCGGCCGGCTTCGCGTCCTCCAGGACCACCAGGGCCGGGAACAGGTCGCGGATCTCGTCGGCCAGCTCCGGGTGGGCCGCCGCGTACTCGGACGGGGACGGCCGCTCCCCCCGCCGGAGCCGGGCCATGAACTGTTCGGCCAACTCCTCGACCGGGTCGCGGCCGGCGGCGGTCACGGTCATGGCGGCCCCCCGGGGTCGTCCGGCCCGCCGGCCAGGAGCTTCTTGAGCCGCCGCAGGGCCCGGACGAACCGGTGGCTGGCGGCCGCCTCGCCGATCCCGAGGACCTGAGCCGTCTCGGCGTTCGACAGCTCCTCGAAGTGCCGCAGGGCCAGCACCTCGCGGTCGATCGGGTCCATCCCGTTCAGGGCGTCCTGGACCCGGACCTGGAGTTCGGCCTTGGCCGCCGCCTGGCTGGGGCTGGCGTACCGCCCGAGGAGTTGCTCGGCGAGCGACACGGAACTGGCCTGGGGGAGCGTGCCGCGGTGGAGCGACACCTCCCGCCCGGCGTCCCGGGCGAGGGTCCCGAGGTGGTGGCGGTGGACGGCCTGGAGCTTCCGGCCGGTGACGAACCGGGCCCACAGGTAGAACGGGATTTGCGGATCGGCCAGGTACTCGGGCAGGCTCCGGGCGACCTCCAGGTAGGCCTCCTGGAGGACGTCCGACGGGTCGACCCGTCCTTGCAGCCGGCGGTCGAGCCGGAGCTGGACCATCCGCCGGAGCCGGGGGCGGTGGCGGGAGAATTCCTCGGCGAGCGCGGCCGGGTCGCCGGCCGCGGCCCGGCGGAGCATGTCCGACCCGGGCCGGTCGTCGGTCATGGCCGATCCCATAGCGGGTGTAATTGCGCCCGGCCCGTCCCAGAGTACCGCGCGGCCCGAAATTCCTCCAGGTGCCGACGCGGCCGGGCATCGGGCCGGCGGGAGCCACACCGTCAGCCACCGGGAAGCCGGGCCGGGGGGTGCGCGAGCCGAAGCGGCTTCCTACCGACGCGGCCGGCTGAAATCGGTCTACGGGGTTATCAGCCAGGGGCGGGGCTGCCGTCCCACCCCTGGCCCGGGCGGCAAGAGTCGGCGACACGCTCGCTCAACTGACTTGTCGAGAGCGGGTCATCAATCGGAGACACGACCGCCCGGAATGGGGATAACCGCGGCGCGAAAAACGAGGCAGAGAAAACAACAAACCCCTGGTTTTCCAGGGGTTTGTGAGTTGCGGCGGTAGGATTTGAACCTACGACCTCCAGGTTATGAGCCTGGCGAGCTAACCGGGCTGCTCCACGCCGCGGCCTGTTACCCGAACTATAGGACCCGGCCCGCCGGAAGGAAAGGGGTCCGGCGGCAGGGGCGGGAAAATCGGCCCGGGGCAGCGAATTGAATCACCGCGGCGGCAACCTAAGATGAGCCACCGGCTTCCGCCTCCCGCCGGCACAGGGCTCCCCCTTGGTCCCGTTCATCCTCGTCGTCTGCCTCGCCGGCGTCTGCTGCCTCCCGCCGCTCGGTTTCTACCTCCTCTGGCTGTCCCACCTCAGCCGCAAGGGCCGGCCCACGGTCGTCCCAGGCGGCTGGGACTTCGCCGCCCTCGCGGCCGGCCTGTCCGGGTTCCTGGTGTTCGGCGGCGGCCTGTTCCTCGCCCTGGTCCGGTCGAACGTCCGGTTCGGGCTGCGGGGGAACTTCAACGCCCTCCGGGACTCCTGGCACGAGGAGCAGCTCGCCTGGGCCCTGACCGTGGCGGCCTACGCCGTCGTCGTCCTCGGCGGGCTCCTCCTGGTCGGCCTGACCCGGCGGCGCACCCTGGTCGTGTACGACGCCGACCCGGGCCAGGTCGAGGCCGGCCTCGCCGACCTGTTCGACGACCTGGGCCGGCCGGTCGAGCGGCGGGGCAACCAGTGGGTCAGCGGCACCCCGCTGTACGAGATCGAGCCGCTGGCCGCCGGCCGGACCGCCACCGTCCGCTGGGTCGGGGACGACCCGCGGCTGTTCCACGACGCCGCCCGCCACCTCCGGGAGACCCTCCCCGCCCTGCCCGGCCGCGACAACCCGGCCGCCCGCTGGCTGCTGGCCGGGGTGGCGGTGTGTGCGGTGGCCGTCGGGTTCTCGTCCGTCCTCCTCGGGTACGCCTTCGCCGTCATCGGGTAGTCCCGGGGACTTGTGCCGGTCCGGCCGGCGGTGCCGGCGGCGCCCGCGGCGCGGCCCCC
>JAIEQO010000763.1 GCA_019747655.1 Gemmataceae bacterium
CCGTGCGTCCCGGCGTGCGTCTCGCACTCGGCCGCGCACGCCTCGCACAGGTGGGCACAGAGGGCGCAGAAGTCGCCGTGGTGGGCCGACTCCCGGGCCATCGCGTTCAGGGCCGCCGCACAGGCGTCGGCGCAGTCGAGGTCGAGGAGGGCGCAGTCCGCCATCCCCTCCTTGATGCACTCGGCGGCGCAGTGCTGGCACTCGTGCAGCGCCTCCTCGCACGCCTCGATACAGGCCGCCAGGTCGGGTTTCACCGCGTTCTCGGCCATGACGTTGATCCTCGGGGTGTTGCTGACCGACGGGTGGCGGGCGGGCCTCACGGCCAGCCCCGGCCGTCGGTGCGTCGGAAGGGCGCATTGTGAGACGGGCACATTTCGTTCCTTCGTCCGGCCACCCCCGGCCCCACGCCGCGTCCCGGTGGCCGGGCGGTGGTGGTCAGTCCTTCTTCGGCGGGGTTCGGCCCGCCACCTTTCTCAGCGCCTCGGCCGCGGCCAGCCGCACGTCCCGGTTCCTGTCCTTGAGCAGAGCGGTCAGCGCCGGCGCGGCGTCCTTGGCGGCCGGGCCGATCCCGCCGAGGGCTTCGGCGGCCTCCGTCCGCAACGTCTTGTCCTCACCCTTCAGCCCCTCGACCAACACCGGGATCGCCTCCTTCACCGCCGCCTTGTCCACCTTCACCAGGGCCTCGGCGGCGTGGACCCGGATGCCGGCGTTCTCGTCCTTCAGCAGCGCCTTCAGCGTCGGGGCCGCGTCCTTCGCCGGCGGGCCGATCTCGCCGAGGGTGTGGGCGGCGTCCCCGCGGACGAACGGGTCGTCGTGCTTCAGCCCCTCGACCAGGACCGGCAGCACCAGCTTCACGTTGCCGTCGATCTCGTAGACCGCCTCGGCGGCGTGGACCCGCACCCCGGGGTCGGCGTCCTTGAGCATCCGGGTCAGGGCCGGCACGGCGGGCCTGGCCTTGTCCTTGAACTTCGCCAGGGCGTGGGCCACGTCCCCCCGCACGCCGGGGTGCTTGTCGGCCAGGGCGGCGGTGAGCGCGGGCACGGCCAGTTTCGGGTCCGCGTCGATCTTTCCGAGGGTCTCGGCCGCCTGCCCCCGGACCCCCTCGTCGCGGTCCTTGAGGAGCGGGACCAGGGATTTGTCCGCGGACTTTGCGTCCGAGCCGAACGACCCGAGGGAGGAGGCGGCGTTCAACCGCACCTCCGGGTCCATGTCCTTGAGCAACCCGATCAGCCCCGGGATCGCCGCCTTCGCCGTCGGGCCGATCTCCCCGACCCCGGCCGCGGCCGACGCCCGGACCCGCTCGTCCTTGTCCTTGAACAGCCCGATCAGGTCCGGGACGGCCGCCCGGGCGTCCTCCCCGAACCCGCCGAGGGCGAACGCGGCCTTCGCCCGCACCTCCGGGATCGGGTCCTTGAGCAGCCCCCGGACGGCCGGGACCGCGGCCCTGGCGTCCGGCCCGATGAAGCCCAGCGACTCGGCGATCTCGCCGCGGACGACGGCGTCCTTGTCCTTCAGGGCGTCGATCAGCGCCGGGACGGCCCCGCCGAAGTCGCCGTCCCCGCCCTTGCACAACTCGCAGACGGCCGCGGCCGCCTTCCGCCGGTCGTCGGGGTCGGGCTTCCTGAGGTTCGCCAGCAGTCCCTTCACGTCGGCGTCGTCGGCCCGCCCGCCGCGGGCGGGTCCGGCGGCCGCGACGAGTCCGAGAACAAGCACGGCACACGCGGCTCGGCTCATGGCGTCTCCGGAGGAAGATCGGGCGGGGATGTGCGGCCCCGCCCGGAGGTCGCGAATCCGCGACGGCGGCTACCGGCGCCGGCCGCCATGGTGACGCTGGACGCCGCGGTAGCCGCCGCGGGCGTGCGGGGAGTAGGCGCCGTACCGTATCAGGTTGGCGTAGGCTGCCCGCTGCTGCTGGTAGGCCCGCTGTTGGTAGCGGATCATGGCCGCGTACGGGTTCGTCCCGTACCCCCGCCCGGCGTACCCGCGGTGCCGGTACGGCGACCGGTAGCCGACCCGCCCGGCCCGGGTGTAGTTCCTGCCTCGGTTGGCCGCCGCCCGGGCGGCGGCGACCGCCTTGGCCTCGTACTTCTCGAACTCGGCCTGGCTGACCTTCCCGTCCTTGTCGGCGTCCCAGGCGTCCAGGAAGGCGTGGTCCGGGTGCGTCTCCTTCGCCCCGACCTTGTCGTCAATCACCTTCGCGCTCGGCCCCCGGAACGCCTTGGCGAGTTCGCCGGCGTCGAGGAACCCGTCCTTGTTCCTGTCGGCCTGGGCGAACGAGGCGTCGAGGCGGTGGTTATTGTTCGCCGGCGGGGCGGCCGTCGCCGCCCCGCCCGCCAGCGTCGCGGCGACCGTCGCCGCGGCGCTGTACAGGATCGCTCGCATGGAGAGTCCTCGTGCCCCGTTGAATGACCGGACCCGGACGGGGCGGCCCCGGATCTTCGGCCCGCGCGCCGCGGTCCGGCGGCCGGCGGGCGGAACGGTGCGGGATGCCCACGGCGGGCTACCCGGGTACCGGTTGGAAACGAAACGGGACGGCGCGGGGCGGGCCGGGACGTGTCACACGGTCGCGGGCCGCCGAGAACGGCAGGGAGGTGCTAAATGAGCAGGGCGCAATGGGCGAGGAACAGCGGCGGCGATGCGACCGCGACCCGAAGCGCCGGGGCCGGACGGTGGGCGGTTAACGGCGGAACGGGGACGGCGACCGACGCGCCGTCCAGATCGCGGAGAGTTGACGCGGGGGTGTTTTCGGGCGCGACCTGGGCCGTCCCCTGGGAGACGGCCGGGCAGGAAGTGTCGTGCGGAACGGGGTCCGGGCAACGGTGCCCAGTCGGGCCGGCCGGTACTACCCCGCAGCAATTGTCTTTCCCGCTCGAAGCGGGCGAATCCGTCGATTCCGAACCGGGTCCGCCGACCGGATGGCCCGGGCACGGGCGCGGCCCGCCGCCGCAGACGCAGATGCCGGGGGGCAACAGCATCAGCACGGCGAGAGCGGCGACTAGCACCGAGCGGGTCATGGCGTCAAGAGCCAGGGTCGGACTCCGAGGGTCGCCGAGTCCGGACAACCACCTTAAAGCTACCATCCCGTCCGACGCACCGCAAGGAGAAAGAGTTCCCGCATGTCGCCACCCGTGTCACCGTACTCGAGCATTCCCCCGCATTCCCCATCGCACACGGACGGTGGCACGGATCGCGTTAGGTTCTGTCTGCTGAATCGGCGGGGGGCGGCCGTGCCTCTGATCTTGCATGCACCGCCGCGACCTCTCCGACG
>JAIEQO010000045.1 GCA_019747655.1 Gemmataceae bacterium
ATCGGGACGACCTCGTCCGGGGCCAGGGCCCCGGCCGGCCGGGCGGCCGCCGCCTTGGCCGCCGCGTCCGGGGCGGTGTCCAGGTACAGGAACCGCAGGGCCGGCACCTGGGCCAGGTCGCCGACCCGGTCGGCCAGCCGGGACCGGACCTCCTGGAGGGCCCGCCGGCCGTAGCTGCCGATCCCGATCAGGACGGCCGACCGGAGCCCCCCGCCGGAGGTGAACACGGTCGGGGTGAGCAGGTCGTCGTCGGACGGGTGAGGGGTCCGGACGACGTCGTGGACCGTCGGCGGCGGGGTCCGGGGCGGCGGGGCGACGCCGAAGTCGGCTTCCGTCCGCAGCCCGGCCCCGTAGTGCGGGGTCTGCCCGCCGCACTCGGCCAGGGCCCGGACGAAGGCGGTGCAGCTCGGGTGGCGGGCGTCCGGGTCCTTGGCCAGGGCCCGGGCGACGGCCGGCCGGTCGGCCGGGGGGAGGCCGGACAGGTCCGGCGGCTCGGTCATGTGCTGGACGGCGAGCTGGCGGACGTTGGCCCCACAGAACGGCCGGCGGCCGGTCAGGAGTTCCACGTATACCACCGCCAGGCTGTACTGGTCGGTCCGCGGGCTGACCCGCCCGGCCAGCGTCTCCGGGGCGGCGTAGGCCGGCGTCACCCCGCCCTGGAGGCCGGCCCCGCTCAGCCGGTCGAGGTGCTTGACCAGCCCGAAGTCGGCCACCTTCACCCGCTCCCCGACCACGAACAGGTTCCGCGGCTTGACATCCAGGTGCTGGAGGCTGTGGGCGTCGTTCAGGTGGTCCAGCCCGGCGGCCGCGTCGGCCAGGTAGCCCAGCAGCCGGTCCCGGGGGATGCCCGGCCGGCCGGCCGCCTGGTGCTCCTCCAGGCAGTCGTGCAGGCTCCGGTCGGCCAGCTCCATCACGATAACCAGCTCGCCGCCCACCTCCCGGACCTGCTCGGTCGACAGGACGAACGGGTGGCGGACCTCCTTCACCCGGCCGAGGGCCTTCAGCTCCTGCTCGGCCCGGGGGTCGTCCCCGTCGAGCGTCCCGGTCGTCCCGGAGACGAACTTGATGGCCTTCGGGATGCCCCCCGGGGCGACGCACTTCCACACCTCGCCGAACCCGCCGGAGCCGAGCGGCTCGACCAGCCGGTAGCCCGGGAGCGGTTCGGTGTCGGGGTCGCGGAGCCAGTTCATGGCGGGACCTGGGGGCGGCCCCGGCGTGCGGACGGGGCGGTCAACCGTAAGTCACGGCCGGGCCGAAGTCCAACCCGGGCCGGGGGCCGCCGCCCGGGTGTCGGAATCGCAGACAGGTGTTCGGCCCGGCGGCTGGATTTTCCTGGCCTGATGCCGTGCCGACCCGTCCGAGGTGGTGGCCCGGGTCCGCTTGCCCGACCCGGATCGCGTTCTAAGCTTCCGGACTCGCGTCCACGCCCGTCGTCCCGAAACCCCCGCCCGACCGGCCCACGCCGGCCGCGGGGCCGTATCGCCCGGTTTACCCCCTCAGCCGTGCGCAAGGGCCGCCCCGTGCAGAACACTCGTGCGTTCCGCCCCCGGTTCGAGCGGCTCGAAGCCCGCGACGTGCCGACCTTCTACGGCAACCAGTTGTTCCCGGCCGACAACCCCTGGAACCAGAAGATCACCGACGCCCCGGTGGCCGCCAACTCGGCGGCGATCATCGGCAAGATCGACGGCCGGCGGACCGGGGCCGCCCCGTACCTGCACGCCGACTTCGGCAACCCGCGGACCGACGGGGCCCTGTACGGCATCCCGGTGAACGTGGTCGACAACACCGTTCCGAAGGTGACGGTGAACATCCCGTCGTTCGGGTACGCCGACGAGAGCGACCTCGTCAAGGTCCCGATCCCGGCGAACGCGGTGGTCGAGGGCGACACCCCGTCCGGCCCGGCCCCGGCCTCGGCCCGCGGCGACTCCCACCTGCTCGTCTACGACAAGACGGCCAACGTCCTGTACGAGCTGTACCAGGCGGCCCGGCCGGCCGAGACCTCGTTCCCCTACGGCGGGACGAAGCCGGCCGGGTCGTGGGGGGCGTACCAGATTTCGTACTGGGACCTGAACACGAACTCGTTCCGCACCGTCGGGGCGACCTCGGCCGACGCCGCCGGGCTGCCGATCCTCCCCGGGCTGGCCCGCCCGGACGAGGCCAACCCCGCGTCCAAGGGCGGCCAGGGGGTCATCACCCACGCCCTGCGGATGACCGTCCAGCAGACGCTGAACACGTTCGTCTACCCGGCCTCCCACGAGGCCAGCTCGCTGACCGCCACCGACCTCCCCCGGATGGGCGAGCGGTTCCGGCTCAAGGGCAGCTTCGTCATCCCCTCGACATGGTCGCCGGAGGCCAAGGCGGTCGCCCAGGCGATGAAGGACTACGGGCTGATCGTGGCCGACAACGGGTCCGACCTGTTCTTCACCGGGACGGCGTCCGACCAGTGGGACGGGGCGGCCGTCCGGCAGGTCCAGTCGATCGGGACCGGCAGCTTCGAGGTGGTCGACCTGACCCCGGTGGTGACCGGGCTGAGCACTACCTCCGGCCCGGCCGGGACCGTCGTGACCGTGACCGGGAAGAACTTCGGCGGGGCGGCCGGCCAGCTCCGGGTCCTCTTCGGCGGGGTCGCGGCCTCGTCGGTCACCGTCGTGTCCGACACCGAGGTCCGGGCGACCGCCCCGGCCGGGACGGTCGGGGCCACGGTGGACGTGCAGGTCCGGTCCGGGGCGACGAAGACGAACACCAACAACCAGTCGGTGTTCTGGGGGTACGGGACCTCGGCCGCCGTCGCCGCCGCCCGGTTCACCACCACGGCCGCCGCGAACACCGCCCCGACCATGACCGCGGTGGCCGACCGGACGGTCCCGCTGAACGGCACGACGGGGGCGATCGCGTTCACCGTGGCCGACGCCGAGACGGCCGCCGGCAGCCTCTCCGTGACCGCCACCTCGTCCGACACCGCCCTCATCCCGGCGGCCGGGCTGGTGCTCGGCGGGTCGGGCGGGAGCCGGACCATCACCGTCGCCCCGGCCGCGGCCCGGTCGGGGGTGGCCACCGTCACCCTGACGGTGACCGACGCCGGCGGGCTGACCGCCACCCGCTCGTTCACCGTGTCCGTCACCCCGTCGGTGTACGTCGGGGTTGACGCCGCCACGAAGGGGAACTGGGTGGGCAAGTACGGGTCGGCCGGGTACGCCCTGGCCGCCGGGGCGACCTCGCTGCCGGCCGGGGCGGCGGTGGCCCCGGCCCGGCACCGGCCCTGGACCTGGG
>JAIEQO010000192.1 GCA_019747655.1 Gemmataceae bacterium
CCCTGCCCCACGACATCCCCGCCCCGGCCGCCGATCCGGCCGACGCCCGGCTCGACCTCGACGCCGCCCTCGGCGGCCTGTCCGAGCGGCAGCGGGCGGCGGTCGTGCTGTGCCACCTCCAGGGCCTCTCCCGCACGGAGGCCGCCGGCCGGCTCGGGTGCGCCGAGGGCACCCTGTCGGCGACCCTGGCGGCCGCCCTCAAGAAGCTCCGGGCCCGGCTCGCCGGCCGCGACCCGCTCGCCGTTCTGGCCGCCGGGCTGACCGTCCCGGCCGGGCTGTCCGCGGCCACCGCCCGGACGGCCGCCGTCTACACCACCTCCGCCGTCCGCGCCGCCGGGGTGTCCCCGGCCGTGGCCGGGCTGACCGAAGGAGTCCTCCGCATGGTCTGGGTAAAGAAGCTGACGCTGGCCGCCGGGCTGGCCGTGGCCGCCGCCGGGGTGGCCGTCGGGGTGGGCGGGTCCGGGCTGGCCCGGCAGGAGGGGGATAAGGCCCCGCCGGCCGACACGGCCAAAGCCGGGGAAAAGGGGTCGGGCGACGACGAGGTCCGGCGGCTGACCGAGGAGCTGCGGAAGCTGGAGGCCGACGAGGCGGCCAACCACAAGCGGCAGGAGGAGCTGCGGCAGGCCCGGGTGAAGGCCGAGGTCCGGCGGTACGAGGCCCAGCAGGCCGAGGTCCGCAAGCTGCTGGCCGGGAAGGCGGCGTACTGGCAGATCGAGCTGGTCGGGGACGGGTGGAGTACCCCGCCGCCCGGGGTCGGCGGGCACGCCGTCCGGATCGAGGAGTTCGACGCGGCCGGGAAGCCGCTCGGCGGGTACACGGTCAGCCCGGACGCCCGGCTCCTGAAGCGGGTCTTGGCCGGCGGGCTGGCCGACCCGGCCGGGCCCCGGCGGGCGGTCCTCTGGCCGCAGGTCGGGCAGATCCCGGCCACGACGATCAACGCCGTCCTCCAGGCGTGCAAGGAGGCCGGGCTGAAGGACGTGATCTACGTCCCGGTCGGGACCGCCTACCCGCCGCTGTTCGACGAGCCGCGGCTGGTCGCCAGGCTCACGCCCGCGGGCGGCAACCCGGACAGCCCGGCGGTGCTCGACCTGGCGAAGTTCGGCGAGGGGACGATGGCCGTGCCGTCGGCGACCCCGGAGCCGAAGAAGGGCGAGGGCGGGTTCGTCCCATTCTTCAGCGGGAGGTTCGACGACCCGGAGAAGCCGTAGCCACCGGTCTTGGCGAGCGGGGGGCGGTCACAGGAACTTGATGCACACCACCCCGGCGACCACGAGCAGAGCCCCGACGACCCGCCCCGGGGTGAGCGGGGCCGGGGCCAGCCCCATCAGGGCGAAGTGGTCGAGCACCAGCGAGCACAGGAGCTGCCCGCCGACCACCAGGGCGATGAACAGGGCCGCCCCCAGCTCCCGCACCAGGCTCGCCCCGGCCAGGACGATCACCGCCCCGAGCGGCCCGCCGACCCAGTTCCACCACTCCGTCTGCCGCAACCGTTCCGCGTCCGGCACCGCCGGGCGGAAGGCGGCCATCGCCAGTGCGGCCGTCAGGATGGTCCCGCAGATGGAGAAGAAGGCGGCCCAGAGGGGGTCGCCGAGGTTCTGCCGGAACCGCCCGTTGGCCGACGCCTGAAGGGCGATGCAGCAGCCGGCCCCGGCCGCCAACAGGGCGAAGACGGTGGTGTGGGTCATGGGGGAGAGTGTACGACCCGGCCGGTTGCGGCCCGGGCCGCCCGCCGGGTAGGATGGGCGGAATCCCGCCCCCCGGCCCCGGGCCCGCCGATGAAAGACACGAACAAGCTCCAGCTCCACGCCCGGCTCCGGGCCCTCGCGGAGGCGATGCCGCCGTTCGCCCTCGCCGGCCGGAGTTCGCCGACCCACCTCGAATGGCTCACCCGGGTCCGGGCGGCCGTCGCCCGGTGGGACCCGACCCGGGCCCGCGACTTCCCGGCCCCGCGGGACTGCCTCTGGCTACCGGACCAGTACCTGCCCAACGCGGTCGAGCTGCTCTACACGGCGATCGCCGAACTCGAGCTGGAGATCCCCGACACCCCCGGGCTGACGTTCGCCGCGGGCGACGTGTACGACTTCTTCAAGGCCCTCCGGGAGGTGTTCGGCGGGGCCAAGGCCGACCTGTTGGTGATCGACCCGTACCTCGACGACAAGGTGTTCGACGCCTACCTGGCCGACCTCAAGCCCCCGGTCGGGGTCCGGCTCCTCGTCCGCAACTACGCCCCCGCCGTCAAGCCGGCCGCCGAGCGGTAGCGAAGCAGACCGGGATCAAGGTCGAGGTCCGGGACTCGGCCCGGCTGCACGACCGGGTCGTCTTCGTGGACGGGTTAGACTGCTGGGTCATCGGCCAGTCGATCAAGGACGCCGCGGAGAAAAAGCCCACCTACCTCCTGCCGCGGCCGCCCGACGCGGCTCGGTTCAAGAAGACGGAGTACGACGCCATCTGGGCCGCCGCGACGGTCCTGTTGTAACGCCGGCCGCCGGCTCACGCCCCCCGCCTCTCCGCCATCAGCCGGGCGACCTCGGCGCAGTCCTTGTCGCCCCGGCCGCTGAAGCAGACCACCACCGCGTCGTCCGGGTCCCGGGCGGCCGCGACCCGCAGCCCCTCGACCACGGCGTGGGCCGTCTCCAGGGCCGGCAGGATGCCCTCCAGCCGGCCGCACAGGTGGAAGGCGTCCAGGGCCTCGGCGTCGCTCACACCACAGTACCGCACCCGGGCCGAATCCCGCCAGTAGCTGTGCTCCGGCCCGACGCCCGGGTAGTCCAGCCCGGCGCTCACGGAATGCACCGGGGCCGTCTGGCCGTCGTCGTCCTGGAGGACGTAGCTGAAGCTGCCGTGCAGCACCCCCGGCTTCCCCTGGCTGAGGGTGGCGGCGTGCCCGCCGAGGGCCGGGCCGTGCCCGCCGGCCTCGACCCCCACCAGCTCGACGCCCTCGTCGTCGGCGAACGGGTGGAACATCCCGGCCGCGTTGCTCCCGCCGCCGACGCACGCCACCACCACGTCCGGCAGGTGGCCGAACTGCTGCACCGCCTGTTGCTTGGTCTCACGCCCGATGACCGACTGGAAGTCCCGGACCATCTCCGGGAACGGGTGCGGGCCGACCACGCTGCCGATGATGTAGTGCGTCCCCTCGACCGTGCTCATCCACTCCCGCATGGCCTCGTTGGTCGCGTCCTTGAGCGTCCGGCTGCCGCTCTCGACCGGGAACACCTCGGCCCCCATCGCCCGCATCCGGAACACGTTCAGCTCCTGCCGGCGGATGTCCTC
>JAIEQO010000370.1 GCA_019747655.1 Gemmataceae bacterium
GCCCCCGGGTGCGTGGTGCCCCCGGGTGCGTGGTGCCCCCGGGTGCGTGGTGCCCCCGGGTGCGTGGTGCCCCCGGGTGCGTGGTGCCCCCGGGGGAGGGCCGAATGTTCTGGGCGAAACAACTCGATCTGATATGCCGGTTATATGCATAACACGGCCCCTACCGCCCGGTCAAGTCCTCCCGGAATTTTTTTTCGGGCCTCCCATCCCGGACCCGCCATGACGCCCATCCTCGTCCGCAAGCTGCTCCGCGACATCCGCCCGGCCCTGGTGGTGGTGTGCGTGCTGTTGTTCGGGTTCAGCGCCCTGTGGGTCAAAGTGACCCAGCGGGTGACGGCCGAGATCACCCCGTTCGTGACCACCGTGACCACCTTCGCCCGGCTCCCGCCGGAGCTGTTCGAGAAGGTCATCTTCAAGGGCCCCGGCAAGGTGTCCCAGGCCGTCCTCGGCGGGGCCGACCTCCGGTTCGACCAGGCCACCGACTTCCTGGCCGTCGAATTGCTGCACCCGGTCGTGCTGATCCTGGCGACCGTCTGGGCGGTCGGGCGGGCGGCCGGGGCGGTGGCCGGGGAGGTCGACAAGGGGACGATGGAGCTGCTGATGTCCCAGCCGGTCCCGAGGGACCGGCTGATCCTCGCCCACCTACTCGTGGACGCCATCGTCATCCCGCTGTTGTGCCTGAGCGTGTACGCCGGGACGCAGTTCGGGTTCCTGACGGTCGGGCCGTTCGTCGAGGACTACGCGGCACTGAAGGAGTTTAACGAGACGAACACGGTCGGGGTCCAGTTACCCGTCCCGGCCGAGCCGCGGGAGGTGGAGGTGTCGGGCACCCGGCAGCCGCTGGCGCTGGTCAACCTGGCCGCGCTCATCTTCGCCCTGAGCGGGCTGACGATGGCCCTGTCGGCGGCCGGCCGGAGCCGGTGGCGGGTGGTCGGGTACGGGGTGCTGGTGGCGGTGGTGATGTTCATCGCCAACGTGCTGGGCCAACTGTGGGCGGACGCCGCGTTCGCCCGCCCGCTGAGCGTCTTCTACTACTACCAGCCGCAGCGGATCATGCTCCGGGACGAGTGGGGGGTGGACCTCGGGACGGCCTGGGCCGGCGGCCGGCCGCTGCTCGACGTGCCCGTCGTCGGGGTACTGCTGACCGTGGGTGCCGTCGGGTACATCGTGGCCCTGCGGGTGTTCACCCGGCGGGACCTGCCGGCCCCGCTGTGACGGCCGACGTGGGAGGCGGGCGGGATGGCGCACGACCCGACGGCCCCGGAGTACCGCCGGGACCCGGTGACCGGGCGGTGGGTGGTGGTGGCCCCGGAGCGGGCGGCCCGGCCGCTCGCCCTCCGGGGGTCGGAGCCCCGGCACCGGCCGGACCGGGAGCGGCGGCCGTGCCCGTTCTGCCCCGGGCAGGAGCACGACACCCCGCACGAGGTCTACGCCCTGCGGGAGCCCGGCACCGCCCCGGACGGCCCCGGGTGGCGGCTGCGGGTCGTCCCGAACAAGTTCCCGGCGGTGAAAGAGGACCCCTCCCCCCGGCCCCCTCCCCCGGGGGGAGAGGGGGAGGAAAACCCCGGACCCCACCCCCCGGCCCCCTCCCCCGGGGGGAGAGGGGGAGGAAGCCCCGAGCCAACAACCCCTCCGGTCCCCCCTCCCCCCGCGGGGGAGGGGGATAGGGGGTGGGGTCTTCTTCGCACTTCCCCCGCCCTCGGCCGGCACGAAGTCGTCGTCGAGACGCCGGACCACCTCGCCGACCCGGCCGACCTGTCCGACGGCCAGCTCGCCGACGTGTTCGTCGCCTACCGGGAGCGGCTGGTCGCCCTCGGGGCCGACCCGGCCTGGGCCTCGGCCGCGGTGTTCAAGAACGTCGGGGCCGAGGCCGGGGCGTCGCTCGGCCACACCCACTCGCAAATCCTCGCCTCGCCGCTCGTCCCGGACCTCGTCCGCCGGGAACTCGCCGGTTCGGCCGAGTATTACACCGCGACCGGCCGGTGCGTGTTCTGCGACATCGTGAGTCACGAACTCGCCGACCGGTCGCGGCTCGTGGCCGAGACGCCGGGCTTCCTGGCGGTGACGGCGTTCGCCGGCCGGTTCGCCTACGAGGTGTGGGTGCTGCCGAAGGAGCACGCCAGTCGATACGAGGCGATCACCGACGCGGCGGCCGGGGAGCTGGCCGGGCTGATGAGGCGGGTCGTCCGGGCGTTCGACGCGGTGCTGGCCGAGCCGGCGTACAACTGGTACTTGCACACCGCCCCGTTCCGGGCCGGCGAGCTGCCGCACTACCACTGGCACTGGGAGCTGCTGCCCCGCACGTCCCGCCCGGCCGGGCTGGAGTGGGGCAGCGGCTGCTTCGTCAGCGCGGTGCCACCGGAGCGGGCGGCGGCCGACCTCCGTGAAGTTTCGAGTTCCTAGTTTCGACTTTCGAGTCGGGGGTTGAACTGGCCGTCGGGGGCCGGCCCGACCGGGGAACTTGAAACTCGAAACTCGAAACTCGAAACTACCTGCATGCGCGTCGGCATCTTCGGCGGGACGTTCGACCCGGTCCACCTCGGGCACCTGATCCTCGCGGAGCAGTGCCGGGACCAGGCCGGGCTGGACGAGGTCTGGTTCCTGCCCAGCTACAGCCCGCCGCACAAGGCCCCGGCCGGGGTCAGCCGGTTCGAGCACCGGTGCGACATGGTCGAGCTGGCCACCGCCGGCCACCCCCACTTCCGGCTCGACCGGATCGAGAAGGAGCTGCCCCCGCCGAGCTACACGGCCGAGACCCTGGCCGAGCTGCACCGCCGCCACCCGGGGGACGAGTTCCATCTGCTGATGGGCTCGGACTCGCTGCCGGACCTGCCCGGGTGGTACGAGCCGCGGCGGGTCATCGAGCAGGCCGGGCTGGTCGTCGTCCCCCGGCCGGGGGTGATGCTCTGGACGGCCGACCGGCTGGCGAAGGCGTTGGGGTTGGACGTATCGGCCGTCCGGCTGCGGTTCGTCGCCTGCCCGATGATCGAAATCGCCAGCCGGGAACTCCGCCGGGCCGTCGCCGACGGGCTGAGCATCCGCTACCTCGTCCCCCGGGCCGTCGAGGAATACGTCCGCGAGCGGAAGCTCTACCTCCGCGGATGAATCGGCGGGTCGCCCCGTTGGGGCTCCGATCGGTTAGCCCCTCCCACCCGGGGCTCGCGCCCCGGGCTACTCCCGGCCGCCCCTTCGGGGCTACCGGCCCCTCGGCCGGTGATGCCCCAGTTTGGGAGGGCGAGGCTCCCGCCGAGCCGGCCACCGCAACGGGCTTCGCCCGCTCGGCGGGAGC
>JAIEQO010001024.1 GCA_019747655.1 Gemmataceae bacterium
GGCCGGAGCGGGGGCCGCGACCGGGGCCGGGGAGGCGACCGACGGCGGGGGCGGGTCGGCGATGCCCTGCGGGTTGGCGTCGCCGGGGTTCAGGGCGAACGTCGTGGCGGCGGCCTGGCTGCCGGACGTGCGGCCGGCGGCGGCCGCGTACTGGTACACCTTCAGCGTCACGTTGTCCACCACCCAGATGTCGCTCACGCTGGCCGGGTTGATCGTGATCCCGGTCGGGTGGGCGTTGGCCGGGTCGATCTTCCAGCTCCCCAGCGACCCGCCGGCCAGCGTGTACTCGTACACGGTCTGGTTGGCGTCCACGACCCAGAACGACGACCCGTCGGTCACGATGTCCTTGGGGGTGGTGTCGCCGGCGGCCAGCCGGAAGCTGCCGGCCGGGTTCTGGTAGCCGGACAGCCGGCTCGCCGCCCCGGCGTACTTGAACACCTTGTCCTTGCTGGTGGTGTTGACCACCACCCAGATGTCGGTGCCGTTGGTGGCGACGCCCTCCACGCTCGCCCCGTACGGCAACCCGCTGGCCGCCCAGGATCCGAGTTGGATGCCGTGGCTGGTGTACACGAAGATGTTGTTGTTCGCGTCCGCCACCCACACCGTCGTCCCCGCCGCGGTGGTCGCCGCCCCCCGCGGGGCGGTGTTGCTCGACGTGTTCAGCGCGGTGACTTCTTCCGACGTGCCGCCGCTGCCGTACTGGTACGTCTTCACGGCCGCGGCATCGACCACGAAGAACTTGGTCACCCGGTTGAGGACCGACCCGACCCCCTGGCCGTCGGCGACGGTCGCCCCGGACGCGGCGGACAGGTTCAGGGTGAACGCCTTCGTCGGCCCGCCGGTGAGCGTGGTCGTGATCGGGACGTTGACCGTCTGCGACGTGACCCCGGGGGCGAAGGTCAGGGTGCCGGACGCTTGCGTGTAGTCGGGGCCGGCCACGGCCGTGCCGTTGGCGGTGGCGTAGCTCACGCTCACCGGGCCGGCGCTGGCGGCGTCCAGCGAGACGGTGAAGGCGGCCTGGGTACTCGGGGCGAACCGGGTGATCCGGTTGGCGTCCCGCTCGCCGACGTACAGGTTGCCGGCCGGGTCGAGGGCCAGCCCGATGGGGTAGGTCAGCCCGCTCTGCCCCTGGGTGATGTAGGTGTCCACGAACGCTCCGGGGGTCGAGTTGTTCGGCCCCTGGAACCGGAGTACCTGACCGGCGTTGATGGTCACGACGTACAGGTACTGGCCGAGCGGGTCGAACCGGAACTGCCGGGAGCCCGAAAGGCCGCCGCGCTGCGCGGCCACGAACACCCCGTCGCCGACCGGTGCGCCGGTGATGCCGTCGAAGCGATCGATCTTGTCCGCCGTGAGGCCGCCGCCGTTCGCGTAGAGCGAGCCGTCCGGCCCGAACGCGATCGCGTTCGGGCCGTTGGACATGTTGGTGATGGTGACGAACACGTCCAGGAACGCCCCCGGCGACGGGCCGTTCGGCCCCTGGAAGCGGAGGACCTGGTGCGTGGTCGGCTTGGCGCTGCAGGCGTACAGGTTGCCGTCCGCCCCGAACGTGATGCCGTTCCCCCAGCCCGCGGTCGCCAGCCCGCCACTCTCGTCCAGGTTCGGCGTGCCGGGATCGTCCCCCACGAAAACGGCCCCCGACCGGCCCGGTGCGGGAAGGGGGGTGCCCGTCGCCCCGTCGTACCGGAAGATCGCCTGGGCCGAGTTGTTCTGCGGGTCCATGCTGCTGACGTAGACGTTACCGTCCGGACCGATGGCGATCGAAGACGGCTGGGTCAGTCCGCCGCTGCCGGACGTGACGAACGGCTGGTAGGTCTGGGTGGCCCAGTCGAACCGGGCGACCGAGTTGCTCAGTTTCCCCACCACGAACAGATCGCCGAAGTGGGCGTCGGCCGGGTTGGTGTCGAACGCCAGCCCGCGGGTTTGGTTGAGGCCCAGAGCGGCCGGGCCGCCCGGGTCGAGGACGCCGGTCGCGGTCGGGCCCTCCCGGACGGTCACATCGGACACCGACAGGGCGGCCGGCACGTCCCGGCCTTCCAGCGGCTCGACCGCCAGGCGGGTGCGGCGGGCGGGCTTGCGGGCGGGGGTCGTCGGCCGGGTCCGGAGCCAGTTCAGCAGGGTCACGGGCGTTCTCCGCACGGGGAAGGTGTCGTCGGCCACACCCCCAGTGCGCCGCCCGGCCGCGGAACGGATCACGGATTCCGGAAAAAGTCGGGGCCGCGATGTTCGCGGCCCCGGCGGTCGGTCGGGCGGTCGCCGCACTCACCTCGGCCGGGGGGGCGGGGCGACGAACGGGTACTTGGCCCGCTCGGCCCGCCACCGGGCCGCCTCGTCCGGCTTGCCCAACAGCTCGTACAGCGCGACCAGCCGGTCGACCGCCTCCGGCAGCCGGACCCGACCCTCCGGCGGGATCGTCTTGGCCCGCCGCTTCATCCCCTCGTACCCGGCGACCAGCAGCGGCTCGGCCTCGGCCGGCTTCCCCTGCCCGAGCAGACTGCCGCCGAGTTGGGACCGGGTGTTGAAGGTGAGCCAGACCTCGGGCATGACCTTCTCCCGGATGGCCAGGCACTCCCGCAGGTGCGGCTCGGCCGCGGCCCATTGCTTCTGCTCCAGCAAACTCATGCCCAACTGGGCGAGCAGGCCACCCAGTTGCGGGCTGTCTTTGGGGAGCGATTTCCGGGCGTCGGCCAACTGTTCCTTGAGCAGCCCGGCCAGCTTGACGGCCTCGCCGCCCGCCAGGTACACCGCGGCCAGGTCGTTCATGCTTCTGAGGGTGTGCGGGTGGTCGGGGCCGAGCCCGGCCTTCCGCAGGGCGAGCGTCCGCTCCAGCAGCGGCAGGGCCTCGCCCAGCCTCCGGGCGGCGTGGTAGGCCGCCGCCAGGTCGTTCATGACGGTGAGGGTGTCGGGGTGGTCGGGGCCGAGCCCGGCCGCCCGGGCGGCGACGGCGGCCGCCAGCAGGTCGATCGCGGCCGGTGCCTGGCCGAGGTCGATGAGCGTGTGACCCAGCCGGTCCCGCAGGCCGGCCAGCACCAGCGGGTCGTGGATCGCCCGGGCGTCCAGCTTCTCCCCGGCCTCGATCAGCTTCCGGGCCAGCACCGCCTCGACCGGGTCGTTACCCTTCCTCACCTTGCGGATGTCGAACCCCTCGAAGATGTCGAACACGGTGGCGTTGATCGCCTCGATCTGCCTCAGCCGGGCGGCCGTCAGCTCGGTCGCCGCCCGCTCCTTGGCGGCGGCAGCGACGGCCAGCCCCTCCTTCTCCTGGGCGTCGAGCCGGGCCGCCCGCTCGCCCGCGGCCC
>JAIEQO010000747.1 GCA_019747655.1 Gemmataceae bacterium
GCGGGCGGCGGCTCGGGCGCGGGTTCGGCGTGGGCCGGGCCGGCGGCCGGGAGGGCCGGGTGGACGACGGCCATGTCCAACAGCGGCGCGAAGGCGGCCGTACACGGGTCGTAGGCGAGCACGTCGCCCGACTCGAACCGGAGCACCCAGGCGTGGAGCCGCACGGTGCCGGCCGCCAGCCCGGCCGCCACCGCCGGGTGCCGGGACAGGTTGTCGAGTTGGACCAGCACGTTCCGCTCGACCGCCCGGTCCCAGAGGTCGTCGCCGGCCAGGCCGGGGTGGTCCCGCTCGACGGCCGCTCGCACGTCCCCGGCGTGGGCCAGCCACGCGGCCACCGCCGGCATGGCCTTCGCCTCGGCCGGTTCGAGCACCGCCTTGACCGCCCCGCACCGGTAGTGCCCGCACACGATGACGTCGGTCACCCCCAGGGCGGTGACGGCGTACTCGACCGTCGCCCCCTCGCCCCCGGGCGTGTCGGGGAGCGGGACCACGTTGCCGGCGTTCCGGGCGACGAACACGTCACCCGGGTCGGCCTGCATCAGGGTGTCGGGCAGCACCCGGGAGTCGGAGCAGGTGACGAGCAGGGCCAGGGGCTTCTGCCCCCGGGCGCTCCGCTCGAACAATTCCTTCCGCTCCCACAGTACGTTCTGGCGGAAGTGCCGCAGCCCCTGGATCAGCTTGTCCATCGTGTCACCCCCCCGGCCAGCCGCCGGAGCGCCTCGCACAGCCCGGCCGCGGACGGGAACGGCTTGCCGAACACCGCCGCCGCCCCGCCGGCCAGCAGGGCGGCGCGGGTGTCGGGCCGGTGGTCGGCAGTCATGAAGCAGCAGCGGACGCCGGGGTCCGCCCGGCGGAGGGCGGCGAGCGCGTCCGGCCCGCTCACCCCCGGCATGTTCACGTCCATCAGGACGAGGTCGACCCGCCCGGCCAGCCGGGCGAACGCCTCGACCGCCTCGGCCCCGCCGGCGGCCGGGACGGCGTCGAACCCCCGCCTGCGGAGTTCCCGGACCAGGACCGCGCGGAGGGCGTCGTCGTCGTCCACGACCAGGACGCACGGCCGGGGTTCGGCCACCGGGGGCTCGGTTCGCCCGGCCTTCGACAGAATCGGGGGCATTCGTGTTCTCGCTTGGCTGGTGAGTGAGTTGGGTCCGGTGCGTTCACGGGTCAGGCTCAGTTGGGACGAGCCCGTCCGCCCCGCGGGGTGTCGTGCTGTGTCGCTGGACTGCTCGCGGCCGGGTGGCTCGGGCGGTCGGGGCGTGCCCCGCAACGACCGGCAGGGCGATCCCGGCGGCTCGCGGGGCCGAATCAACGCCGCGGTCGTCGGAACTGGAAGTTCAGACGTGGGGCTTCAGACCCGCAGGCCGCGGGGTGAAACGAGATGAGGTGTGGACTAGCAGCGGAGGCGGTGGAAGACGTGCAGGAGGTCGTCGGTCGTCCAGAACGGGAGGTCACGGACGTGATCGTGACCGAAGACGTGCGGGATCAGAGCCGCGTGATGGGCGTCGCAACCGGGAACGGGTATGGGGAGCCCGTCGTGATCGGCGGACGACTTGACCGCCCGCCCGGCCGCCCTCACGGTGGCCGCCGTGTCCTGCTTCCCGCACTGGCAGCGACAGGGGGCGGACGGTTGACCCGGGCCTTGTTCCCCGGACGGCTGCGGAACCGTCCGTGCCGTCAGGCCCGATGGCGTGCAGCACCCACAGGCTCGGCTCTGTCGTTGAACGGCATCGACGGGGACGACGGGGCGGTCCGCCGGTGAAACCGAACACGGGCAGAGCCGTGGCCCCGCCAGCGTCGCGAGTATCAGGTAGACCACCGCCGCCGACCGGATCATGAACCGCTCACTCCCCGGCCCACTAAAACAATCCGCCAGCCTCATACCCAACCGCTCGGCCCGGATCAAGACCAACTCCCGTCATGGCGTCAGCCCGTCCGCCCGCGAATGCGTCGTGGCCGGGGCGGAACCCGTCATCGCCCCGGCCGGCGTCTCCGGGTCGGTTAGGCCAACTTGACGGGCGACCCAGATGCCGAGCAGGAGGAGGCCGGCCAACACCCAGAGGGCCACGCCGACCCGCCGCGACCCGCCGTCCCTCCCGCAGCAACCCGCCATGTCGCATCCCCCGTCACGGGCACCGGCCGGCTCACACCGGAACCTGTTCCGGACGTCAGCCGGCGCGAGGCAGGACACCCCGCCGGGTCGAAGGGCTACTTCTTCGGCTCGCCCGGCAGCGCGTTCCGCCGCACGCCCCCGGCCGCGGCGTCGTCGGGCACCAGGAACCAGCCCTTGTCCGCCACCTTGAAGATGTAAACCCCCTCGGTGACGTCGGACGAGGAGGTGCCGAACTCCCCGCCGCGGTCGAACTCGACGAGGTAGGACGGCTTGTCCTTGAGCACCACCTCGGTCCCGGGCTTGATCTCGACCTCCCGCTTGTCCACCTGGACGTACACCGGACCCGGGTACCCGGCCGGCAGGCGGAGGGTGACGCCGGGGCCGGTGTACGCCGGGATCGCGTTCGGCCTGAGCGCGGTCGAGGTCGTGACCCCCGCGGCCGGGACGACGGCGGCCGGCGCGGCGGCGACGACCGGCCGGACCACCGGGGCCACCACCGACGGGTAGGAGTAGCTCGGGTAGGACCAGGACGACGGGTACGGGTACGGGAACCCGAGCCCGTAGGTGGGGTAGTAGCCGCCGAACGGCAGCCCGTGGGCGTGGCGGTGGTGGTGAACGGAGTGATGGCCGAGCCCGTGCCCGTAGCCGATGCCGTGGCCGAGTCCGTGCCCGCCGTACACATGCCCGCCGTGGCCGCCGTGCCCGTGTTGGGCCCGGGCGGTGGGGCCACCGGCGAGCGTCACCGTCGCGGCGGCCGCGCAAACGAGTACAAACTTCATCGCGTACCCCCTGTTGTTCGGGAGTCGGGGCACCCGTCTTGCGGTGTCGCCCGGCTGGAGCGGTCCGTCCACACCTTCCCCGCGGTATTATACCGCCGCGTGACCCGCCCCCGCGGTCCCGGCCGGACCAACGCCGCGGCCAAGCCCGCGAGAGGGAGCCGCCAGGGACAGGACCAACGCCGTGCGGTGCCGGGGAACCGCGCCGTGTAACCCCGGCGTGCTGTCCCGCCATCGGTCGACGGGATCTCAGGCGTGGCTACGGGTGCCGTCCGGTCGCGTGCTTCTTGCACTCGGCCGCGCACCGGCGGCACGCCTCGGCGCACCGCCGGCAGTGCCCGTGCGTCCCGGCGTGCGTCTCGCACTCGGCCGCGCACGCCTCGCACAGGTGGGCACAGAGGGCGCAGAAGTCGCC
>JAIEQO010001113.1 GCA_019747655.1 Gemmataceae bacterium
GTGGTCATTCAACTGTGGCCAGTGGTCATATAAACCGGGCGTGTCCGGTCTGACCACTGGCCACTGTTGACTGACCACTTATTGCTCTGTCGAAATCCTTCGTTCGGTCGGAACCCTCTAATGGGTCATGACTACCACCCGACCGATGACCAAGTCCGCTCTGGCGGTCGCCCGGCGGGCGCTCGCCGCCGCCCGGGCGGCCGTCCCGGCGTACTCGTCCAAGTTCTCGAAGAAGACCTACACCCAGCACCAACTCCTCGCCGCCCTGGCCGTCCGGCAGTTCCTGAAGACCGACTACCGGGGCATCGAGCAGCACCTCAAGGACTGGTCCGACCTCCGCGCCGCCATCGGCCTGGGGGAGGATGTCCCCGACCACTCCACCCTCCAGAAGGCGGCCGAGCGGCTGCTCGAAAAAAAGGGGTAGACGCCCTCCTCGCCGCGACCGTCGCGGCCGGCCGCCGGCTGATCCCCGGGAAGCCGCGGGCGGCGGTCGACGCGACCGGGCTGGAGGCCCGGCACGTCAGCCGCCACTTCTACCTGCGGGCGGGCAAGGCGGCCCGGATGTCCGGGTGGCCGAAGCTCTCGGCTGTCGTCGACTGCCACACCCACCTGCTCCTGTCGGCCGTCGCCACCCGCGGCCCGGGGCACGACGCCGGCCGGTTCCGGGAGGCCGTCGGGGCCGCGGCCGGGCGGTGCCGGATCGACACCCTGCTCGGGGACGCGGCGTTCGACGGGGAGAACCTCCACGCCCACGCCCGGGACGACCTCGGCATCCGCTCGACCGTGTTCCCGGTGTTCCGCCGGGGCGGCGGGGCCGGCCCGGTCGGGGGCGAGTACCGCAACCAGATGGCCCGGCGGTTCCGGCCGAAGCCGGAGGGGAGCCGGTACCGGCGGGTGTACGGCCAGCGGTGGCAGGCCGAGAGCGCGTTCAGCCGGCTCAGGCGACAGCTCGGCAGCGCCCTCCGCGCCCGGGTGTGGCCGAACCAAGCGGGCGAGGTCATGCTGCGGGCCGTGGCCCACAACCTCATGCTCCTCGCCGCATAGGATTTCGACAGAGCAACCACTTATCACTTCTTCTTCGCCTTCGTCGTCCCCTTCTTCCCGGCCGGCTTCTTCGCGGCGGCCGGCTTCTTGGCCCCGCCGGCCGCCTTCTTGAAGATCGCGTCGTACCCGTCCTTGAACTTCTTGTCCTCGGCCATGCCGACCCGGACGATGCTCACGGCAAACCCCTCCCGGTAGTGGTGTGGGGTGTAGTCTAGCGCGGCCCGGCCGGGTTGTCACGCCCGGGCCGCGCACAGGCAGGAATGCCTGTGCCACCAAAGCCCCGCTCTCGGTGGCACAGGCATTCCTGCCTGTGCTGCTACTACCGACCGGCGGCGAACCGGAACAGGACCTCGGCCGCCGGGTCCAACTGCGCCAGGTCGATCCACTCGTCCTTGGTGTGGGCCTGGGCGATGTCCCCGGGGCCGAACACCACGCCCGGGATGCCGGCCAGGGCCAGGGTGCTGGCGTCGGTCCCATAAGGCACGGCCCGGACCCGGTGCCGGCCGACCACGGCGTCGACCGCCGCCCCGAGCCGGGCGACCAGCTCCCCGGACCCCTCGGGGCTCAGCGGCGGGCACGGGGCGTGGGCCTCCTCGACCGTGACCCGGAAGTCGACGTCCGGGTCGGCCCCGAGGACGGTTTCCAACTCGGCCCGGGCGGCGGCCGCGTCCTCGCCCGGCAACAGCCGCCGGTCCACGTCGATCCGGCACCAGTCGGGCACCGTGTTCGGCGACGCCCCGCCGGCGATCCGCCCGACCGACAGGGTCCGCGGCCCGAGGACCGGGTCTTCGGGCCGGCCGCGGAGGTCGGCGGCGTACCGCTCCAGGGCGGCCACCACCCGGGCCATCCGGTAGACGGCGTTCACCCCGTCCTCGGGGCGGGAGCTGTGGCAGGCCCGGCCGGCCGTCTCGACCCGCCACCGGACCACCCCCTTGTGGGCGGTCACGAGGTCGAGCAGGGTCGGCTCGGCGACGACGGCGTGGTCCGCCCGGAGCCCCCGCCGGACCATCTCCTGCACGCCGAGGAACGAGTGCTCCTCATCCACGCTGTAGGCCAGGATGACCCGGGCTGATCCCGGTGGCCGCTCGCGGACCAGCCGGGCGAACGCGGCCAGCATGACGGCCCCGCCGGCCTTCACGTCGCACGCCCCGCGGCCGTAGAGCTTGCCGCCCTCGACGACCGCCCCGAACGGCTCGACCGTCATGCCGTCAACGGGAACCGTGTCCTGGTGGGCCTCGAAGACGGTGGTGAACGGCGGCGTCCCCGGCGGGTCGTAGACGGCGACGAGGTTGTCCCGCCCCTCGGCAACCCGCTGCCGCTCGACCGGCACCCCCAGCTCGCGGAGGTGGCGTTCGAGGTACGCGGTGACGCGGTGCTCGTAGAGGACGTCCGGGGGGAGGTCGGTCCGCCCCATCGGGTTGACCGACGGGAGGTGGACCAAGTCCGTCAGCAAAGTCGTCAGGTCGGGGAGCATACGTGCGGTATATGCAGGTAAGCCCACGGATAGCTATCCGTGGGCTTGGGGATTTCCACAGCGAACCGGGTCATCCCGTCGCGTTACCGTTCTGACCGCACTCCGCCTCCCGCGTCCGGAAGTCCCACACCCACGCACCTTGCTCCGTGTGCCGGAGGATGTACTTGAAGACGTTCAGTTGGTGCCTGCGGGTCAGAATCGGGACGTTCTTCCCCCGCTTCCCCCAGACCTCCCCCTGCCAGCCGAGGTCGTGCAGCCGGAAGGTGACGTGCTTCTTCGCGCAGCCGACCCAGTACCGGGGCACCGGCGGGGGCGGCATCTTCGCCAGGGCGTGGGCGTGTTGCCCGCCGACCGCCACGCACAACACCTGCGCCCCCTCCTGCTCCAGCCGGTCCCGGAACCAGCCGCCGACGAGCGGCCGCCAGACCGGCGGGAAGTACACCGGCCCCTGCTTCAGCAGCCCCTTGCTCCGGGCGAGCAACCCGTCGTACAGCCCCGGCGGGGGCGGGTTCTTGTAGTCACCCTCGACGTGCTCCCGGTGGTGCCGGGTCCGGAATCCGCGGGGATCGCCGGGCAGCCACGCCCCGTAGGCGGTGACGATCACGTGGAACCAGCGGCGGTCGTCGGCGGTCATGGGCGGCACCCCGGGCGGCCCCGCCATTGGACCACACCCGCGGCCCGGCCGCTACGGGTTCGCCTTCCCGGCCGGCAGGCCGGCCGCGTCCCGCAGGGCCCGCACGTCGGCCCACAGCCGGGCCCAGGCGGCCGCCTCGTCCGCCGGCAGGGCCGCC
>JAIEQO010000356.1 GCA_019747655.1 Gemmataceae bacterium
CCACCGTCCAACTGGCCGTCATCCGACGCTACCTCCGCGTGCTGATCGCCCACGCCGATTCAGCAGACAGAACCTAGCCACCGGGTTTGACAACTCGAGTTTTATGTGTTATCTTGTACAGTAATAGCCGGCGGGCGCACGGTCGCACGCCGGAGGTCGTGACATCCGGCCGTCATCGGGGTTTCGCCATGAGCCCGATCCACCGGACACCCGAGGCAGCCGTACCGGAGCCGGCGGAGTTCCGACTCGCCGTCCGACTCCGGGTGAAGACGACCCGGAGCGTGGCGGTCTCCGGGATCGGTGGCCTTCTGCCGGAAGCCCTGCCCCGCGAATCGGTTGTGCCGAATTTTGACGCCAAGCGTGGCGGTAGGCTGACGAACGGTGACTGCTACAAATCGCCGGAACCCATTGTCCGGTCGGAAGTTACCTCAGTGCCCGGTGTGCCACGCAAAACAAGGGGGGAGGGGTACACCCCCCGGGCCGGTCAGATGTGGTACATCAGCGCCACGTCGTCGGCCGCCGGGGCCGCCCCCTTCAGCCGCAGCCGGGGCTTCTCCAGCACGACGGTGGTGTCCGGCGGGACGCTCTCGGTCAGCCAGACGTTCGACCCGATCACGGCCCGGTCGCCGACGGTCGTCTTGCCGCCCAGGATGGTCGCGTTGGCGTACACCACCACGCCGTCCCCGAGGGTCGGGTGCCGCTTGTACGCCCCGTGGGTCAGGGTGCCGTCGTCGTCCTTGGTGAACGACAGGGCCCCCAGGGTGACGCCCTGGTACAGCTTCACCCCGGTGCCGAGGTGGCAGGTCTCGCCGACGACGACGCCGGTGCCGTGGTCGATGAAGAACCCCGGGCCGATGGTCGCCCCCGGGTGGATGTCGATCCCGGTCCGGGCGTGGGCGAGTTCCGTGAGCATCCGGGGGATGAACGGGACCTTCAGCCGGTGCAGCTCGTGGGCCACCCGGTAGACGGTGACGGCTTCGAGGCCGGGGTAGCTGAAGATGATCTCGTGGTGGCTGCGGGCGGCCGGGTCGCCCCGGAAGGCGGCCTCCACGTCCAGCTCCAGGACCTTGCGGACCTCGGGCAGCCGGCGGAGGAGTTCGACCGCCCGCGGCTGGGCCATCGCCTCGAAGTCGGCGTGGGGGGACTCGTCGCATAGTTCATGACGCAAGGCTCGGGCGATCTGGGTGGTCAGCTTGTCGTGCAGGGCGTCGACCAGGCTGCCGACGTAGTACCCGATGTTGCCGAGGTGCAGCCGCGCCCGCCGGCCGTACCCGGGGTAGAGGACCTCGAACAGGTCGTCGCGGATGTCGGCCACCGCGTCCCGGCTGGGGAGCGGCTCGTGGGCCAGGTGGTTCAGCCGGCTGCATTCGGTGTAGGTGTCGACCAGAAGGTCGGTGATGGCCGGCAGCTCCTCCTTCAAGCGGATGTCGGTGGCCATAGGAAGTTTCGAGTCTGGAGTTCCGAGTTTCGAGTTCCGAACCAGTCGTTTCGTCGGCCCGACGGGGGGCCCGCGCTCACCATAAGGATACGCAGGCCGGGCGACGGCTAGGTTGAACCGTCCGGACCGCACGGGTAGCCGGCACGAGTTGCCCGGGGCCGGGGCACGAAACAAGAAGGGGACATGACGGCGACGGAATCCGGGGCTTGTCGCATTTTTCACAAGACGCGATTCGGTTAGGATTTGCAGCGCATCTGTTCGGCCGGATGCGACTTCGCGGGTGATTGGCACCGCCCCTGCTTTAGTCTCCGCCGGCGAGACGGAAGCCGGGACGGACGGGTGAGCAGAGGGGAGAGGCTGCATCACCCGACGGCCCGGCGGAAGCCCTCGCTAACACAACCACCCGGGTGACTCGGCAGAGGGGAGAGGCTGCCGACCGCCCGGGTGGTTCGTTTTTTCATCCTTCGTCACTGGTCACCGGTCATTCGGCTTTGGCCATTTCGCCAACCTTCGGGTCGTCGTGCCCGCCGTACCCTTCGGCCTCGGCCTCTGCCTCGACGGCCGGCAGCTCGGCCCGCATCCGCAGGAACGCCAGGTAGCCGACGAACCCGAACCCCCACTCGGCCACCCGCAGGGTCAGCCGCCCGACCACCCCCGTCCCCTCCGGCTTGCCCAACAGCGTGTACAGGTAGCCGAAGATCGCCTCACCCCCGCCGACCCCGCCCGGGGCCGGGAAGAACGCCTGGGCGATGTACCCGACCGGGGCCACCACGAAGTGCTCGGACAGCGACCCCGGGTCGGCCGCCGGGAACACCCGCACGGCCAGGTGGAACATGAACACGAACCCGACGTGGACGGCCGCCGTCAGGGCGATGCACAGGAGCACCGCCCGCGGCCGCTGCCGGTACGTCCAGACCGCGTACCACACCTCGGCCAGCGTCTTGCCGACCTTCGGCAGGTGCCCGAGCCGGCCGGCGAACCGGTCGGCCCGCCGCTGCGGCAGCAGCCCCAGCAGCACCCACCCGACGACGGCCCCGGCCACCAGCCCGGCACACACCCGGACGATCGACCGCAGGTAGTCGTTGCCGGCGACGGCCGGGTCGCCGGCCAGCCAGTACGCCCCGCCGAACGCGGCCGCGAACCAGATCAGCCCGAAGAGCCCGACCAGCCGGTCGGCCACCACGGTGGCGACGGCCGCGGCCCGCCGGCCGGGGCTGTCCTTGGCGATGAAGTACGCCTTCACCAGGTCGCCGCCGATCGACCCGGGGAGGAACACGTTGTAGAAGGTGCCGACCAGCCCGAGCCGGGCGGCGTTGCGGGGGGTGAACGGCAGGTCGAGGGCCCGGACCAGGACGTACCACCGGGCGTACTGGATCGACGTGCAGAGGACCAGCAGGGCGGTCAGGGCGGCGAACGCGGCCCAGTCGGGCGTCTGCTCCAGGAGCCCGCGGATGCCGGGCGAGGTGCCCTTCGGCTCCCAGTTCCGCCAGACGACGAAGGCGAGCAGCCCGAACCCGATCCCGTACTTGAGCAGGCCCTTGGCCCACGCCTTCGCGTGCCTGGTCACGCCGTACCCCCCTGTCCGCGGGGGCACCGCCGCCCCGCCGTACACCTTACGACACCGCCGGCCGGCTCTTCTTCCCGGCCGGCGGGTGCGGAGATTGTGCCGGACCCGGCCCGGGCCGTCTACCGGAACCGGCCGGTCGGGGCGGGATGGGGGCGGTGTCGGCCGAACCGAACCGCCAAAATCCGGGCCCGCTTGACGGCCCCGGCCGGGGAACCTACCATACCAACTCAACGAGGGGGTGTAGCTCAGTTGGTAGAGCGCTTGAATGGCATTCAAGAGGTCAGGAGTTCAACTCTCCTCACCTC
>JAIEQO010000277.1 GCA_019747655.1 Gemmataceae bacterium
TTCCCGGCCTTCTCGGCGGCGTCGATCATGGCCACCCCGATCCGGTCCTTGACCGACCAGAGGGGGTTGAAGTTCTCGAGCTTGCCGACGAGGGTGGCCTTGGAGCCGCCGGCCACCTTGCGGAGGCGGATGAGCGGGGTGTGGCCGATGGTCTGGGTGATGTCGTCGTAGACGTGCCCGCGGAAGCTGGTGTCGGCGGCCATCGTGCCATCCTTCGGGGAGGGGGTCGGCATCCCGACCATGTTGATTGGGTATGCGTACTTTACCCACGGCCGATGGGTCAGACAAGGCAGTCATCCGACCCGGGCGACCCGGGCCACCGGGTATTTGTGAAGCAGGGCGGTGTAGACCGGGACGGTCCGGAGGGCGTCCCGGAGGTCGTTCGGGTGGTCCAGGTCCGGGGCGCACCGGTCGCACACCCGGAGCGGCACCGTGAACACGACATCCTCCCCGAGTACCCGGTACTCCCGTGGGGGCCGTAGGAGAACGAGCCAGCCGAACAACAGGCCGAGGAGGAGGCAGCCGATCTGGTCGGCCCGGTCCGCACCGGTCTTCACCACCGCCCTTTCGCAGTGGATCACCACCCGGACCAGCCCGTCCGACTTCCGGCCACAAACGGCGCAGACATCGGTTCCCGGCAAGTCACCCCGCAGGAGCATGGTCCGGAGTTGGACACCGGCCGAAAGCGGCCCCTCCCCGGCGGCCGCCCGGAGCCGGTGGAGGGGCGGGACCTCGACCGCCCGGCCGCAGTCACAGGGAACACTCGCCCCGGCATCCGTCGCCGCCACCGGCAGGGACTTGCCGCAGTCGCAGGCGACGGTGTAGCTCACGGCAGGAGGTCCGCCGCGGGGACGGCGGCGACCTGGGCGCCGTCGAGGACGAGCGGGACGAGGTCGCCGGGGGCGTAGGCGTCGAGCCGGCCGTAGGCCGGGGCGTCGGCGGGGCCGGAGGGCAGCGTGTAGACTTCGATCTGTCGGTCGACGAGGTTGATGATCCAGTAGACGGCGATCCCGGCCCGGGCGTAGATGCGGGTCTTGTCCCGCTGGTCGCGGAGGAGGGAGGTGTTCGCCACCTCGACCAGCAAGCCGGTATCGGCCGGGGCCGGGTGGCGGGCCAGGTACGCCCTCGGCCCCCCGCGGACGGCCGCGAAGTCGGGTTCCGGCTGGCTGTCGGCGAGGTCGACCGTCTGTTGGGTGCGGAGCCGCCAGCCCGCCGGGAGGAGTGGCCGGAGCGTGTCCCCGGCCGCGTCGATCGTCCCGTCGTGGGCCGGGCCCTTACTCATCTTGAGCACGATGTAGTTTTCGAGCAGTTCGACCCTGTCCAGGGCCGTCAAGACGCCCTGCTCGATCATCTGTTTGTAGCGGGCCACCGAGAAGGTGGCGATCGAGGCGTCGGCCTGGTAGGTGGCCGGGGTCGGGGACGGGGCGGGCGGGGGGATGACGGCGGTGGCCATGTCGGACCTCCTGCGGGGACACCCCGGTTGTACCACACCCGGCCCCGGCCGGGCCACCCGGGCTAGCGCAGATTTCCGGCTGGTGTAGCGGGTCCTGCTGGAGTCCGGGTTTAAGCGGGGTTCTGGCGACGGGACCGGCTGAAGCCGGGACTCCAGCAGGACCGCGCTACCGGTCGATCTCGCCCATGACGACATCCACTTGACACTTTTTGCCGTGTTTTCAAGGGTATTCTGCGGTAGATGCACCTTCCATGCACCTTAACCTACCCGCAGGACACCCATGAAGCAATCGTACCCCTGGTATTCGGACACCCGCTCCGGCGGCGGCTGGTTCGTCAAGATTCGAGGCGAGCAAGCCTTCCTCGGCAAGCACCCCGCCGGAGCGCCGAAGCCTGTCAAGCGCAACGGGCGGTGGAACCCGCCCAGCGAGATTCTGGCCGAGTACCACACGCTGATGGCCGTCCGGGACACCGCCTCGAAGGAGGACTACCCGCTCGACACCCTGTTCGCCCTTTATGTGGACGAGTTGGAGGAGTCGAACCCTACACTGGCGAAGCGGTACAGGCGGGTGCTTGGTCACTTCTGCGACTTCGTGCTGCCCAAGGGGGTGGACCACGGCAGGCGGGTGGGGTCGCTGCTCGTCAATGCCGAGGCCGAACCCAAGCACCTGCGGGCGTGGGCCAGTCAGTTCGTCTCGGAGCAGACGCAGCGCTCGTACATCAACGACGTGAAGGCCGCACTCAATTGGGCGGTCAGGAAGAAGGGCGTGAACATCTCGCACAACCCGTTCCTGGCCCTGAAAGCGCCCAAGATCGAGAGCCGGGCGGTGGTCATCTCCCGGACGGAACACGAGGCCCTGCTGAAGTTCTGGAACAACGACTGCTACTGCGACTTCCTCCAGGCCATGTGGTACACCGGCGCTCGACCGGGCGAGATCGCCGTCATCGAGGCGAGGCACTTCGAGGACGGGCTGTGGCGGCTGGAGCCGAGCCTGCACAAGACCGGGCGGGCGACGGGCAAGGACCGGGTGATCGGGGTGTGCGACGAGCTATACGAGATCGTGGACCGGCTGACCAAAAAGCACCCGACCGGCCCGATCTTCCGCAACTCCTACGGGCGTCCGTGGACCACTTCGGCGTCGTTCGTCCGGTTCGAGTCGGCCCGGCTGCACGAGATCGTCCGGGACGTGGTGTCCCCGTACTCCTACCGGCACGCCTGGGCCACGCACGCCCTGGAAGACAAGAAGCTGGACGTGTACGAGGTAGCGAAGGCGCTGGGCCACCAGACGACGCAGATGGTGATGCTCCACTACGACCACTCCCGGAAGAACCCCGAACACCTGCGGGACATCTTTCGGCGGGCCAGGGGAGCGGCTACTCCTGACCCCGCTGCCGCTGGTTCCGCTGTCGGTCCTTCAGAAATTCATAGCCCGCCCCGCCCTTCCTGAAGACCGCCTGGGCCTTCCGGGGTTTGCGGACCCGGACGACGTGAATCTCCGGCACGGAGGCCGGAGCCTGGACTAACTTCTTCGTGACGTACTCCTCCACCCAATCCCGGCGGGTCCGCAGCCAACGCCCGTCCCGGATCGCCCGAATACGTCCGTCTAGCATCCGGTCCCTGGCCTCGGAGTACGAGCAGCCGAGGAGAGCGGCGACATCACGGATGCGGAGGAACTGGTCGGGTGAGGTTGGTGGTGGAGTCGGGGCGACAACTCGACCAAGCCCGTCGAGGACGGCTTGCAGCCGCTCGGTAACGGCTTGCAACCGCTCGGTGATGCGCTCCATGCTATACCTCACGCGGCCGGGATTGAAGCTGGCTCCAGCACCTGGAAGTTGGGGGCCAGCAGGGGCGCCATCCGCT
>JAIEQO010001056.1 GCA_019747655.1 Gemmataceae bacterium
CCACTGCTCGGTGTGGAACTTCGAGAGCATGTGGGGGACGACCGACGAGCTGTGGTTCGACGAGTACGAGCACGGCGGGCTGCCGTGGGAGATTCCCGGGAAGTACCGGGAGTTCTCGCCGCACGCCAAGGCCGGGAACCTGGGGAAGTACAAGGTGCCGATGCTGGTGATCCACAACGACCTGGACTTCCGCTGCCCGATCGGCCAGGGGCACGAGCTGTTCTCGGCCCTGCAGCGGCAGGGGGTGCCGAGCCGGTTCGTGAACTTCCCGGACGAGGGCCACTGGGTCACCAAGCCGAAGAACAGCCGGTACTGGCACGAGGAGGCGCTGGGCTGGCTGAAGAAGCACGTCCCGCCGGGGCCGAAGTAGGCCGGCGGCGGGCGAAAAGCCGGTCCCGGCGGGCCGGGGGCGTACAATGCCCCCGGTATCCGCTCCGCCGGGGCCGGCCGTTTTGTCACCCCTTGACCCGCTCACCCTTTCGCCCCTCCTGGCCGCCGACCCCGGCGACGGCGCGACGACCCGGACGGTCCTCGGGCTCCTGGCCATCCCGGTCCTGGTGGCCCTGAACGGGTACTTCGTGGCGGCCGAGTTCGCCCTGGTGGCCGTCCGCAAGACCCGGGTCGAGGAGCTGGTCAACCAGGGGCGGGCCGGGGCCGGGGCCCTGATGGCCGCGGTCGTCGACCTGAACCGGAGCGTGGCCGCCTGCCAGCTCGGGATCACGGTGGCCAGCCTCGCCCTCGGGTTCGTCAGCGAGCCGGCCATCCACTCGGCCCTGCACCCGGCGTTCGAGGGGCTGAACCTCCACGGCCCGCTGGCCCGGACCCTGTCCATCCTCGTCACCCTCGGGCTCATCACCTACATGCACGTCGTCTTCGGCGAGCAGATGCCGAAGCTGCTGGCGCTGCAGTCGAGCGAGCGGGTGGCCCTGTGGGTGGCCCGGCCGGTGAACTGGTTCGGGCGGGCCGCCGGGCCGGTCATCGCGCTGCTCAACGGGTCGAGCGGGTGGTTCCTCCGCCGGCTCGGGTACAAGGGCGACGACGCCGCCGGGGAGGTCCACACGGTCGAGGAACTCCGCATCCTGGTCGAGGACAGCGAGGAGGCCGGGGAGATCGACGCCGAGGCGGCGGACATGGTGATGAACGTGTTCGCCCTCCGGGACAAGACGGTCGGCGACTGCATGGTCCCGCTGGAGAAGGTGACGGCCCTGACCCTGGCGACCCCGCCGGAGCAGGTGATGGAGACCGTCCGGCGGGAGGCCCACACCCGGATGCCGGTGTACGACGGGGTCCCGGACAACGTCGTCGGGATCGTCAACACCAAGGACCTGTTCTACCTGTTCAGCACGTCCGGGCTGGTCCAGATCGAGGACGCCCTGTACCCGCCGACGTTCCTCGACCCGGACGAGCCGGTGGCCAACGCCTTCAAGCTGTTCCGCAAGTCCCACCGGCCGATGGCGGTGGTCCGGGACAAGCACGGCAAGGTCCGCGGGCTGATCACGATGGAAGACGTCCTCGAGGAGATCGTCGGCGACCTGGAGGACGAGCACGACGTGCCGGTCCCGAAGCTGAAGCTCCGCCGCCGGCCGGGCCCGCCCCGGCCGCCCGGCGGCAAACCCTGACGAAGGAGGCGACGATGACGTTCCCCGAGCTGAACGACGCCGGCTGGCAGAAGCAGCCGAGCGGGCTGGAGATTTGGGACGTGACCGAGGGCCAGGGCGAGCCGGTCAAGCCCGGCGGCCGGGTCAAGGTCCACTACACCGGCTGGCTGACCACCGGGAAGAAGTTCGACAGCAGCGTCGACCGGGGCGAGCCGATCGAGTTCGGGCTCGGCCAGGTCATCAAGGGGTGGCAGGACGGCATCCCCGGGATGAAGCCGGGCGGGGTCCGGCGGCTGAAGATTCCGGGCGACCTGGCCTACGGCAGCCGCGGGGCCGGCCGGGACATCCCGCCCAACGCCACCCTGGTGTTCGAGGTCCAACTGATCCAGGTCAAGTAAGGTCGGTGGTCAGTGACCAGTCGGCAGTGACCAGTGACCGATCCGGGGCGGCTGAACCCGCACCCGTTCCACGCTCACCCGATCGGGAGAAGGACCGATGCGACGACCGGCTCTGTTCGCGCTGGCCGCCGGGCTGGTGCTGGCCGCCGGCGGGACCGCCCCGGCCGACGACGCGGCCGAGAAGGCGAAGAAGGCCAAGCTGACCCGGCCCGACCTGAAGTCGGACAAGTGGAAGAAGGTCGGCGACGCCGGGCTGATGATGATCGACGAGAAGGAGGGGACGGGCGGGCCGGCCCCGAAGGGGGCCACCGTCCGGTTCCACTACGCCGGCTGGTTCACCGACGACAAGGCGACCATCTTCGACAGCAGCGTCGAGCGGGACGAGCCGATCGAGTACCCGCTGGCCAAGCTGATCAAGGGGTGGCAGGAGGCCGTCCCGGGGATGAAGCCGGGCGGGGTCCGGGTGCTGAAGGTCCCGTCCGACCTGGCCTACGGCAAGAAGGGCCGGCCGGGCATCCCGCCCGACTCCGACCTGGTGTTCCGGATCGAGTTGTTGGAGGTCAAGTAGCGGCCGGGCGGCCCGGCCCGCGCCGCCCACAGCTCGGTTCGGGTGGCCGGGGCAGAGGCTCGGCGATGCCCTGGTGTGATGAAGCACCCGGGGCATCGCCGAGCCTCTGCCCCGGCCACCCGGACAAGGTCATCTGCCGGCGACTCGAAACTCGAAACTGTCGAACTCGAAACTTACTCCGGGACGAGGTACGTCCCGGCCAGCCGGTCCTGGGGCGGGCGGGCCGGGTCCTTCAGGGCGACCACCACGCAAACCGGCAGGAGGGCCACCGCCCCCAGCCACGCGACCGTGTACAGGTAGGCGTGGCGGTAGTAATCGGTCTGGAGCCAGGCCGAGGCCGCCAGCAGCCCGGCCACCGGCAGCCAGACCACGGTGGCCCGCAGCCCGCACCGCCACCGCCCGGCCCGCCGGCCGTTCGCCCGAACGACCGCCACCCCGGTCAACCGCATCGACACCCCGCCCCGCAGGACCACCGCCCCGACCGCCCACAAGAACGGCACCAGGACCGCCGCCCCGATGTAGGTGACGCGGACGCCGAAGGCGTTGTAGTTGCCCGGCGGGCCGGCCCGGTCCTCCCGCGACCCGTCCGGGGCGGTCGCCCAGGCGGCCCACCCCGCCACCTCCGCCTCGCCCGGGGCGGTCGCCTCGAACGCCTCGAACGCCAGCCGCTGGGGGGCCAGCAGGGCGGCCCGCCGGGCCTCCCCGTCGGCCACCACCTCGGCCCGGGCCCGCTCCAGCCGGTCGGCCGCCCG
>JAIEQO010000948.1 GCA_019747655.1 Gemmataceae bacterium
GTCCCCGACAACCCGGCGGCGTGGCTGCTGACCGCCGCCCGCCGCCGGCTGACCGACGCCGGCCGGCAGGCCCGCCGCCACGCCGACGCCCTCGCCGCCCTCGTCCCATCCGACCGCCCGACCGACCCGCCCGACGACCCGATCCCGGACGACCGGCTGAAGCTCCTGTTCGTCTGCACCCACCCGGCCATCGACCCGGCCGCCCGCACCCCGCTGATGCTCCAGGCCGTCCTCGGGCTGGACGCCGGGCGGGTCGGGTCGGCGTTCCTGGTCGCCCCGACCGCCGTCGCGTTCACACCGGGTCGCCCGGCGACCCCCGCGAGACGAGTCGTCGCAGGGCATGACCTTTCCACATCCACAACCCCGTCAGGACGATGACCGGAACGGCGACGAATCGGACGACCGGGGCGTACTGCGGGATGTCCTCGAACGGACTGTAGACGTAGCCGATGATCGGAACGCCGAAGGTGATGTGAATCCAGCGGAGGATCGAACGCTTCGCGGCGTGGCTCATGACAGTGCTCCTATTCGCGGTCGGCCGCCGGGCCCGCGACCGCGGCCGGCAGCTTCCCGAGCATCTCGGCCCAACCGTACTCCGCCCCCCGGAACGCCTCCTCGGCCCACGGCAGGGAGGGGTCGAAGCCGGAGTGTTCGAGGTAAAGGCGGGTGCCGCCGCCGTCCGGTTCGAGCCGGAAGCTCACCCGCGTGCCGACGACCGGCCCGCCGGCCGACCACGAGAACGCCAGCCGGGCCGGCGGGTCGCACTCCAGCACCTCGCACCGCACCACCAGCCCGTCGAACCCGGCCGCGGGGTTCGGCGGCACGCGGAACGTGAAGCGGTGGCCGACCCGGGGCTCGAAGTCGTTCGGGAACATCCACTCGGCGAGGGCGGCGGGGTCGGTCAGCGCCCGCCAGACCCGCTCCCGCGGCTGCGGCAGCCGCACCTCCCGCCGGATCGTCCGGGTCATTCTTGCTCCTGGTCGGACAGCAGGTTCCGAAGCCGCCCGAGGCGGTCGTCCCAGAACCGCTCGTACCGCGCGACCCAGTCCCGCACCTCGCCGAGCCGCTCGGGGACGAGGCGGTAGCGGCGCTCGCGGCCGTGCCGCCGCTCGGCCACGAGGCCGGCATCGAGCAGGACGCGGAGGTGCTGGGACACCGCCGGGCGGCTCATCGCGAAGTGCCCGGCGATCGCCTTGACCGACCGGTCGGCCTCCGCGAGCAGGTCGAGAATGCGCCGCCGCCCAGCGTGGCTGATCGCCCCGAACACATCGGGTTTGGGATCGGAAGTCACGGCCATGCGGCCAGGATAGGTAAGTTTCGCCTTACCTGTCAAGTGCGGAGGCGCAAAAATCCACGGCTCGAGCGCGGTGGTGCCGGGGCAAGAAGACCCGGCCGGGCGTGCGTTCCTGGTCCGCCGGACGGCCGGGTGTCGGTCTGACGGTGTTTCTTCCGGTCGAGTCGCGGTGGTTCGGGGGTGGGGTGGGACACCCGACCGGAACCAACGAGAGCCGGCCGCCCGGTCAGGCGTCGGCGGCGTAGGCGGCCTTGAGCCAGCCCTTGACCTCGGCGTCGAGGTCGGCCGGGGAGGTGAGCCCGACGAGGTGGCGGAGCCGGTCGTTCCCCTTGGCCCGGGGGTTGAGGACGAGCCGGTCCGAAAAGGGTACGTCCTCGAACGCGAAGGCGAGTTCGAGCCGGGACTTGGACGCCGGCCGGGCCTGGGCGATGACCCGGTTGCGGTAGAAGGGGATGATGGTCTGGCACGGGCAGACCTTCACGTCGGCCCCGAGCTTGCGGGCCGCGGCCACGACGGCGTCGAAGAGCGGCCGCAGCCCGGCCTTCGGCCCGGCGAACAGCGCCTCGACGTACTTCTCAGCCTGTTTGAGGTAGACCTCAGGGTCGCCGTCCCAGGTCTGGCGGTCGGCGGCGTAGGCGGCGATCTGCCCGGCGGTCATGCCGCCGAGGCCGTAGTCGTTCTTCAGGAGGGCGATCCGGGCCTTGTGGTCGGGGGTGGCCCGGCGGGCGAGGTCGGCCCACTCGTCGAGCGACCGGCCGGTCTTCTCAGGGAGAGCGTCGGCCCACTTGCGCATCACCGTTACCCCGGGATGCACGTCGTACTGGGGGCGTGCGGCGTGCGTCTTCATGGCGTCTTGATCGGGACCCGGGGCTTCACCCCGGGCTATGTTGTGTCGGGCTTTCAGCCCTCCGGACCTCGGGTGTTAGGGCCGAAGGTCCGTGACAACATAGCCCGGGGTGAAGCCCCGGGTGGAGGGTTTCAGGCCGTCGGGGCGGCGGGGGCGGCAGCCGGGGCAGCTTCCGGGGCCGTCGGGGCGGCGGGGGCCGGAGCCGGGGCGGCCTTCTTGACGGCCGGCTTCCGCTTGGCGGTGGTCTTCTTGGCCGACGGGGCGGCCTTCGCCTTCGGGGCCGCCTTCTTGGCGGCGGCGGTCGCGGCCTTCGGGGCCGCCTTCTTGGCCGGGGCCTTCTTGGCGGCCGGCTTCTTGGCGGTCGAACTCTTCTTCGCGGTGGCCATCGGAACCCTCCGGGCTGGGTGGGTACGACCGGACCGACCGGCCGCACCCGCCCAAACGATAGCTCACCCTTCGTCCGCCGCCGCCGGCCCGGCCGAGCGAAATTCCCCGGCCTGCCCCTCCCGCCCCCGCGCCCCGCCCGGCCGACCGGCAGCCGCCCTACACCGCCCAAAACCGCCCGCCCCGGCACAACCGGTCAACCCCGCCCGTCCCCCCGGCCGATAGGAACTGCCGGTCGCCCGGTCCGGGCGGCCGGCCGGCGCGAGGTGGTCATGGGGTGGAAGCGGGTGGCCTGGGCCGGGTGCCTCGTCCCGGCCGTCGGCGGGTGCGGGGTCGCGTTCCACGCGGCCCACGACGCGACCGCCGACGGCCGGGCGGCCCGCGGGTCCCGGGGCGTCGACCGGGCGATCCGCCAGGCCGCCCGGGAGGCGTGGGGCGAGGTCGGCCGGCAGCACGGCCGGCGGGCGTTCACCGCCGAGTTCCGGGACGGCTTCCTGGACGGGTACGCCGACTACCTCGACCGCGGCGGCGACGGCTCCCCGCCGGCCGCCCCGCCGGCCCGGTACGCCCACAACCCGAAGTACCTCACCCCCGAGGGCCACGCCCTCCTGCGGCACTACTTCCTCGGCTTCCGGTACGGCGCCGAGGTGGCCATCGCCAGCGGCCGCCGGCAGTACCTCACGGTCCCGGTCCTGATCCCGGACGCGGCCGAGCCGGCCCCGGTGGTCGGGCCGCCGGTTCCCGACCCGTCCGCACCGGTCGCGGCGGCCCCGAAGGGCGACCCGCTGCCGACGCCCCGAACGCCCCCGCCC